>CAYWBX010000479.1:0-3581 GCA_964456015.1 uncultured Hyphomicrobiaceae bacterium
GACGAAGTCGTCGGCCGCGGGATCGAGGCTACGGCCGTCGAGAGTGAGCCAAGCATGCGCTTCGTAACCCTGATCCGCCCGGCGCACTCCAATATGGAGTTCGGCATTGAAGCCGCGGCGGCGCAACACGCGCTTTGCTGCGAGGGCGCGCTAAAGGCAGGTCATCCGCTTGAAATGGATCGAGGCGGCGCGCTCGATCCAGCGGCAAATTTCCGCCACAGGTCGTGACCGTTCAGACCGCGCGGCGTCCGAGGCCGGTCCTTTCCACGCTACCACCAGCGAAGGACGCAGCCGCACTTCAGCGGCGGCCCGGGCAAGCTCGAGCCAGCACTCCGCGAGCAATCCAACGTCTTGGAAGAGTGTGATGTACCCTCGCAAGGGCAAGGGCGTGATCATCTGACGTCCGAGCCAGGTAGAAGGCCGGCGGAGCGGAGCGCGGAGAGAAAGCTCGCAACATCTGCATACGCCTGCTCACGGGAAACGCCGAAAGTTGCTTCCAGTCGGCAGGCGATCTCCTTCGGCTCGAGCCTCTCTTGTAGATGTCTCCAAACGAACAACCCGGTCTCATTGATGGAAAAATACTGCCCAGTCTCGGTGTTGAGCAGCACGCTGTCCCCATCGAACTCGGAGAGGAGGTACTTGTCCATCGCAAGGTCCACCACTCTCGAAACGAGAGGAACTCTCCGCTTGACCGAAGGCTTTGGGGCGCAGATTGAACCAACTCAACCCGAAGCGATCCAGCCCAGATCCTCTGGTTACAGATGCTTAGTGGGGTGTCCCACATCCGATAGCGGCCCGCTCTTCTGCGTGACGTTCGCCACGTGCCCGAGCGGGCGGAGCGATGGGGCAACATACGGTCGCCGGCAATCGGCCGCGGATGGTGTGGCTTCCGGCACTACGTTCTGATTGCAAGTCCGAGCGAGAGGGTCCGTATTCTGCGCAGACATGAGGTATGACTCCCCGCCAATCAATGATCACCCACCGAAAAACAACTTAACGGTTAGAATCATCTTTGAGCATCGTCAACCGCGCGCCTCTCGCTCCGTATCAGTCCTCACGCGCACAGTGTTAGCCATACCGACCTCACCCGGCGTTCATAATCGTTGCGCAACCTGAGCGTGCGATGAAGCCGGACATCAGATCAACTGCAGGTTGGTCTAAACGTGCGGCGGTCGGCAAAGCGCTTACCAAGACCCGGCCGGCATGTAGTAGCGTCCTGCGGCAGGGGCGGTGCGCGACGTCGTCGAAGGGTGGCAAAATGAGGGTGGAAGATGCTGATGACGCGCGGGCCGTCCGTCGGCGGGGCGGTTCGATTGGTTTTCGTCGCGAACCTCCCTTAGTCAGAGAGTAGACCGCCATGCCAGCATCTTCTGCCGATCCGGTGCGCGCGGGGACCGCGTGGGGGTCTCGCCGTTGCAGCCTCCGGGGCGCGGACCGATGTGGGTGACGGCGCTTGCTGCGCGGGTCGCGGCCGAGCTGGCACACGCCGCGCCGGGGCGCCTTGCCTTGATCGCCGTGCTGTCCGTGCTGCGCAGCCTTTCGGAAGGGCTGTCGCTGGCGCTGGTGATCCCGCTCCTCGCACTTGCCGGCACGTCGACGGACGGCCCGCAAGGTTTCTACGCCGCACTCGTCCGCGGGGTCACGGACGTCTTCGGCCGCGACCGGGCCGTCGCCGTCGTTCTCGGGTGCTTCCTGCTGGCCTTGCTCCTTCGCGCATTGATCGGCTTTGCCGCGACGCGGCTGAAGACGCGGCTCGTCGCCGATTTCACCGAAGCGCTGCGCCTTCGCGTCTATGCCGCCTGTTCGCGCGCGAGCTGGCTTCACCTCGCCCGCATGCAGCATGGCCGGAGCGTGCACGCACTCACCGCACAGGCCGATTCCGCCGGCTACAGCGCGGTCTACATCATCGATATGGCGGCCGCGGCCGCAACGATCCTCATCGGCATTGCGGTGGCCTTCACCGTCTCGGCGCCGATGACGCTCGCCGTTCTCGCCGCCGTTGCTCTGCTGAGCCTGCCGCTCCTCGCGCTCCATCGCCTCGCGTTCCGGCGTGGCAGCGTCCAGATGCACTCACTGCAAGGATTGTACGAAGCCTTGCAGGCGCGGATCGGCGGCCTCAAGCTTGGCAAGGCGCTGGCCTGCGAGCCGCACCTCGAGCAGCAATTCGCCCGGAACTCGGCCGGCTACCGGGAAGCGGTCGTTCGAGCCCGTGATCTCGCGAACGGATCGGCGCTGGTCTACGAGATCGGGACCGCGCTGCTTCTGGTCGCCTTGGTGCTGGCGAGCCGCGCTATCTGGGATCTGCGCATCGCCGAGCTGTCGGCGCTCGTGATCATCTTCATCCGGCTGGTTCCCTTGACCAATGGCTTGGTTTCGCAGGTGCAGACGCTTGCCGCGACGCTGCCCGACTACGCCGCGCTCATGGCGCTCGAGGCTCATGCGCGAAGCGCCGCCGAGCCGGCGGCGGGGCCGGTTCGACGGATGTGCCTGCGTTCGGCGCTCGAGCTCGTCGATGTCGGGCTGCAGTATCCCGAGGCGGGCGATAACTATGCGCTGCGCCACGTCAACCTGCGCCTCGCAGCCGGCGCGACCGTCGGCATCCTGGGGCGCTCCGGCGCCGGCAAGTCGTCGCTTGCGGATGTGATGGCGGGCCTTCTCGAGCCGTCGGAGGGGGTCGTCCGGATCGACGGAGAGATGCTCACTCCCGGGCGCCGGCAGGATTGGCGCGCCTCGATCGCTTACGTGCCGCAGGATGCGCCGCTATTCCACGACACCGTGCGCCGCAACCTGCAAATCTGCGTCCCGGACGCGAGCGATCAAGACATCAGGACGTGCTTGCGGGCGGTTGCGGCCGAGGCGCTGGTCGATCAGCTGCCGGACGGCCTTGATACGCTCGTCGGCGAGCGCGGCGCGCGCCTCTCGGGCGGGGAACGTCAGCGGCTTCGGCTCGCAAGCGTTCTGCTGCGACGGCCGGAGCTGCTGATCCTCGATGAGGCGACGAGCGGGCTCAATCCTGCCGATGAGGCGGAGATCATCGCCAACCTGCGCCAGCTGCACCGGATGACGATCGTGGTCATCGCCCATCGCGAAGCCTCGCTCGCCTGGACAGACCGCCTCATCGTGCTCGAGCGGGGGATGGTCGTCGATGACGGGCCGACCCGCGAGGTCGCGCGACGCAATCAGCGGCTGCTCGTCGCTCCGACTCTGCCGCTGACCACGGGTGGGGGCCGTTGAAACGCCGAGATTCGGCCAACGCCCCGCCGGGATGGCACACTAGTGTCGCGCGCATCAGTTGGTCCCAAGCTTTCTGAGGCTCTGAACATGGCACGTTCGCGCATGCGCTCCGGCACTGCGGCGGCGCTGTTTCCCGGTCCGCTGTCCGTCGGTTCTTGCGGAGCTGCCGCCGGTGTCCCCTGGATTGTGCCGACCGAGCAATCGCTTGTGCCAATCCTCGCTGGAGTTGCCTTCGCGCTGCCTCCGGCGCTGGCATTCCCGTGGCACGCCGTGCCGGAGCTTGCGCAGAAGTTGAGCGCGGTGCCCGTCGCCGTTTCCGGCATGGTAATCCTGCTGATCGCAGCCGG
>CAYWBX010000480.1:0-3580 GCA_964456015.1 uncultured Hyphomicrobiaceae bacterium
TCTTCGTCAGCTCCCACTCGTAGCCGAACAGGTTCCAGAAGAAATTGTTGCTCCACTGCGTCGGCGTCGTCGTCCAGGTGACTTCGAGGCCGCTGGTGATCGCATCGGCGCCCTTGCCGGTGCCGAACTTGCTCTTCCAGCCGAGGCCCTGCTCTTCGATGGGGGCGGCTTCCGGCTCCGGACCCACGAGCGCCGCGTCGCCGGCGCCGTGCGTCTTGCCGAACGTGTGGCCGCCGGCGATCAGCGCCACCGTCTCCTCGTCGTTCATCGCCATGCGCGCGAAGGTCTCGCGGATGTCCTTCGCCGCCGCGAGCGGATCGGGCTTGCCGTCCGGGCCTTCGGGGTTGACGTAGATGAGGCCCATCTGTACGGCCGCGAGCGGGTTCTCGAGTTCGCGTTCGCCGCTGTAGCGCTCGGCCGCGAGCCACTTGCCCTCGGAGCCCCAATAGACGCTCTCGTCCGGCTCCCACACGTCTTTCCGCCCGGCGCCGAAGCCGAACGTCTTGAAGCCCATCGATTCGAGCGCGACGTTGCCGGTGAGGATCAAGAGATCGGCCCACGAGATCTTGCGGCCGTATTTCTGCTTGATCGGCCACAGCAGGCGCCGCGCCTTGTCGAGGTTCGCGTTGTCGGGCCAGCTGTTGGTGGGCGCGAAGCGCTGCTGGCCGGTGCCGGCGCCGCCGCGCCCGTCGCCGACGCGATAGGTGCCCGCCGCGTGCCACGCCATGCGCACGAACAGCGGCCCGTAGTGGCCGAAATCGGCCGGCCACCAGTCCTGCGAATCGGTCATCAGCGCGCGCAGGTCCTTGATCAGCGCCTTGAGATCGAGGCGCGCGAATTCCTTCGCGTAGTCGAAGCCCGCGCCCATCGGATCGGAGAGCGGGGAGTTCTGGTGGAGCACCTGAAGATCGAGCCGGTTCGGCCACCAGTCGCGGTTCGTGCGTCCGCGGCTTCCGCCCGAAAACGGGCACTTGGCGGCGCCGGCGCTGTCGGTCGTTCCGTCCATGTCTTCCTCCCCGCGCCGTCGGCGCGCTCACGGCTGGCCGATCCCAATTACTAGAATAATTCTAATATGTAGGAAATTGCAAGGCCGCCCTTGCCCTGCATCGACCGCCGCGCCGGCGCCCCGCCGTTCCCATAGGTCGGCCGGACGCGCCCGCCGGCCTTTCGATACCGGCGCGATCGAAGATTGACACGCGCGGAGCCGCGGAGGGCGCGGAGAAGCGAGCGCCAAGCCATCGGCGCCGCACGCGGCTTTTCATTCACTCCGCGCTTCCGCGCCTCCGCGTGGGTCTGAACTTTCGCTCCCCGGTTTCATATGCTCCGCGCCTCCGCAAGATTTGGGGTCAGAGTCGCATTCGCCGCAGATCGCGCGGCACCGCAACGATCACAGCAACGTCGATCTCGATCCCACATCCTCTCTGAGACTCTCTACGCAGCCCCTTTCAATCTCGTCTTCGCGGCCTCTGCCAGGAACCCTGACCGGGTCTGCCCGGCGGCGGCGGCGGCGCGGTCGATCTCTTCGATCAGGCGCTCGTCCAGCGAGATGTTGAGCCGCACCGACTTGCCCGGCAGCTCGAGCGGCACAGCGACGACGACCGCGCCCGTCGCATCGGCACGAAAACTCTTGTCTCGGTACAGTTCTTTCAGCGTGCGGATTCGGGGAAGCGGATCGCTGTCTTCGATCATGCCCTCGACATGGAACGCGAGCGTGGCGCGCCCGCGCTCCACGGCCTCGTCGATCGACGCGCCGGCCGAGACGCAGCCCGGGAAATCCGGAAAGCTGATGCCGTATTTGCCGTTCTCTTCGTGCACGAGCCCGATGACGTGGGTGCCCATCAAACCCTCCTTGGTTTGGGCGCGACGCCGGAATTCCGGGTCAGTGTTGTATTCCCGATCGCGAATGGACGTTCGGCTCCCATCCCTGTTCTCTTCCCGACGCCCTACACCGCCCCCTTCAATCTCGTCTTCGCGGCTGCGGCCAGGAACCCCGACCTTGTTTGCCCCGCTGCAGCGGCGGCGCGGTCGATCTCTTCGATCAGCCGCTCGTCCAGCGAGATATTGAGCCGCACCGACTTGCCCGGCAGTTCGAGCGATACGTCGACGACGAACGCGCCCTTCGCATCGGCGCGGAAATTCCGGTCGCGGCGCAGTTCGCTCAGCGTGCGGGGGCGCGGAATCCGGTCGCCATCTTCGATCATGCCCTCGACATGGAATGCAAGCGTCGCGCGCCCGCGTTCCACGGCCTCGTTGATCGAGGCGCCGGACGATACGCAGCCCGGAAAGTCCGGAAAGTTGATGTCGTAGTTGCCGTCCTCTTCGTGGACGAGTCCGACGACGTGGGTGCCCATCAATTTCATGCTCAACTAGGTGAGCCCCTCGTGAGAGGCGCTACTTTGCACCGCCCGCTGGCGAAGTTCCGACAGGTGCGTTTGACACAGCAGATGTTGCTGGGGACGGCGGCTCCGGTGCCTCTGGAGGAGCTGGCTCTCGACTGCGGCTCTTGAGTGCGCGAGCCGCTGCTCGCGCCACTCGCCGCTTGGCGTCCTCCGCCTTTTCACCTTCGATCACATCGCGCTTAAGCACTTCCTCGCGTAGGACCGGGATCAGCTCTTCCGCTTCGACGCGCACTTCAGGCGACAGGCGCCTTACCTCGCGCCGCAGAACGTCGAGAATCGGTTCGGACAGAATGAGCGCGCCGAGCGTGAAACGACTGAGTGCCTGCCTCTGGGCGTGGTAATCGCCCAATCGCGCCTTTTGCCAACCTTCCTTGGCAAGCAATGCGATCTGCGCCACGTGCTCGCTGTTTCGGTGATTCAGGGCGAGAAGATCGAGTTCGATCACGAGTTCCGCCTCGATTGGCTTGCCGAACGTCACGCGATAAACGCGCCAAGTCGTCCCGTTGGTCAGCGCAACCCATTCGCAGCCCTGATTGGCAGCGTAGTCCACTGCCTGCTTGACGTGCTGCTCCTTGAGTTCGTGGCCGATCGCTTTCACTTCGATAAGCACCGAGAGCCGTCCGTCGAGCTTAACCGCGAGATCGCAGAAAGTGCTGCGAATCATGTGTTCCGAAGTGACTTCAGAATATTTGTCGTAACCGAAGATCGCCTGCAGCATGTCCGTCACGAGCAAGGCCGTGTCGGATTCGTTGATGTCTCGCGATTTGGCGGAAGCGAGAATAGGCTGAAACTGTTTCAAGCCGGCTGCAATGCGTTCTGCCGCTTTCTTCGGAACCGAAGACATGGCTGTCCTCCCCGTTTGGTGGCGCTCATCGAGCGTTACTAAGGCGTAACGTGCCACAACCGAGGATCGGCGCAAGAGGCTGCAGACATCGATACAACTCGAAGTAGGAGAAAGATGCTTTTTTCCACCCCCCAATTCGTCGACGAAGCGAGCCCTCGGCAAGCTGGCGACCTTTTGATGTCGGGCGATGACCAACGCGGCGCCGAAAGAGAACGCATACGTCGCGCATGTCCGTGTATTCCGGCCGTTCTTTCGCCCCGCGCTGCGCCAATGCGCAGAATACATCAGCAAAATGCCCCCGGCCGTGGGTCGGGGGCATCTGCTCGTGTCACTTAGG
>CAYWBX010000481.1:0-3573 GCA_964456015.1 uncultured Hyphomicrobiaceae bacterium
TTGACGCGGGCCGCTTCGCCTTCGCCTGGATCGTCGATTTTCCCTTCTACGAGTGGAACGAGGACGAGAAGAAGATCGACTTCTCGCACAATCCGTTCTCCATGCCGAAGGGGGGACGGGAAGCGCTCGAGGCGGCCGAGAAGGCTGGGCGCGAGGCTATTCTCGCTCTCAAGGCGAACCAGTACGATCTCGTCTGCAACGGCTATGAGCTGGCGTCCGGGTCGATCCGGAACCACTTGCCCGAGACGATGGTCAAGGCCTTCGAGATTACGGGACTTACGCGCGCCGATGTCGAGAAGAGGTTCGGTGGCCTTTACCGCGCGTTCCAGTACGGCGCGCCGCCGCATGGTGGCATGGCGGCAGGGATCGAGCGCATGGTCATGCTGTTGACGGGCTGCAAGACCGTGCGCGATGTGGCGCTGTTCCCGATGAACCAGCAGGCGAACGACCTGCTGATGGGAGCGCCAAGCGAGGTCAGCCCCAAGCAGCTCCGGGAACTCCACATCCGTCTCAGTCTGCCCGAGAAGCAATAGAAGCCCCGAGCGGGCAAATAGCCTTCAGAGCCAGAAAGTTTACGCCGGCGCGGGCGGTCAACGCTCGCGGTCAACTGGCAGCGCCGGGACAGGGTCGGGAGGGCAGGGCGAAAGTACGGTCCTCGCCGGAAAAGCGCCGTGCGCTCGCCGGTTCAGAACCACGTTGGCTGCCACCAGTGGAGCGCCGCGCGCACGGTCTCCGGCGCGATCAGGTAAGCGAGACCGATCACCGCCACGACGAGCACCAGGGCCACGAGGATCGTGCCCGACAGGGGGACGCGATAGCTCATGCCGGTGCCCGGAATGCCAAGCGTGATCATGCGCCGGCCATCGGCGCCGACGTTAACGGTCGCGCCGCGACCGCCAACGCTCGCACTCACGCCCGACTTGGACAGGTTGATATAGACGCCCGGAAGGATCTTGATCCTTTTCTGGAACCGGAAGCCCATGCGCTTCTCCTTCTCGTCCTCTGCGCAATGAAGTCACGCGGCTCTTGCAACGCAACAGCCTTGTGACCAAGCCGATGCCTGCCGTCCCGCTGCCTGGTCGGCTGTCAGCCTTTGAGACCGAACAGGTGACCGAAGCGGCGCACCTTGTCCCGCATCTGCCCGATCGGCGAGTTCATGGCCTCGATCCGCTCAAAGGCGGATTCGCTGTCTGTGGTCGTCGTATACTTCTTCCGATTGAGGGCGTCGGCCTCGATGATCGCCTTGCGCTCCTCTGGCGTCAGTGGGCCGACGCGCGACATCGGCGGGCGGATCAGCGTGCGCTGCACAATCGATGGCTCGCCCTTGTTGTGCAGGACCGACACGAGTGCCTCGCCCGTCTTGAGCTCCTGAATCACGCGTTCGGTGTCGAAGTCGGGGTTTGGCCTGAACGTTTCGGCTGCCGCGCGGATGGACTTCTGTTCCCGGGGTGTGAAGGCGCGCAGCGCATGCTGAATGCGATTGCCAAGCTGGGCGGACACTCTGTCGGGAACGTCCGCGGGGCTCTGCGTGACGTAGAACACGCCGACGCCCTTCGAGCGGATCAGCCGGGTCACCCGCTCGATCTGATCGATGAGCGCCTGCGACGCGCCGTTGAACAGCAGATGCGCCTCGTCGAACATGAAGACGAGCTTCGGCTTCTCCAGATCGCCGACTTCGGGCAACTTGGCGAACAGCTCCGAGAGCAGCCATAGCAGGAACGAGGAGTAGAGACGCGGCGTGTTCATCAACTTCTCGGCGGCAAGAATGTTGACGATGCCGCGCCCATCGGGCGCAACCTTGATCAGATCATGGATGTCGAGCGCCGGCGTTCCGAAAAACTTCTCCGCCCCCTGCTGCTCGAGCACAAGCAGCCGGCGCTGAATGACGCCGACGGTCGCCGGCGCGATGTTGCCGTACTTGCTGCGCAGCTCTGCCGACTTGCGGCCCATCATGTCGATGACGGCGCGCAGATCCTTGAGGTCGTCGATGCGCATGTTGGCGTCGCCTGCCTCGCGCTGATCCTCGACCCACTTAAAGGCGATGTTCAGCACCCCCTCTTGCGGCTCAGTGAGCTCGAGCAGGCGTGCGAGGAGGACGGGGCCCATGTCCTCGACCCGGGCCCGAACCGGGTGCCCCTGCTCCCCGAGGACATCCCAGATGGCGACCGGAAAGGACGCGTTGCCATAGCGAGCCAACCCAATCTCTTTGGCGCGCGCAACGAGGGCCGGCTTCATCTCGCCATTGGCGGCGATTCCGGAGAGATCGCCCTTGATGTCAGCGCAGAATACGGGCACTCCGGCCGCCGAAAAACCTTCGGCCAGGACCTGCAGCGTGACCGTCTTTCCCGTGCCGGTTGCGCCAGTGATGAGCCCGTGCCGGTTGGCAAGACGCAGCTCGATGCATTCGGGCACCAGGTCGCGCCCATGCCGGCTGACACCGAGCAAGACGGCGCCGTCCTGGACATAGTCCCTGGGGTCGGCGATCTCGCTCGCGGCGGCTGGAGATTTCGGGGCATCCGTCATCGAGGCTCTCCAACGCTCGAGCCTTGCAAGGTCCGCCGGCTCGATGCGACTCATGCAACTCAACGCGATATATGCCTCTTTCCCAGGAGCGGCGCAAATGACCGGTGCCCGGAGTCGGCGGGAAAACTCCGACGCCTGACCACCAGGCGCAGGCACCTGGATTTCTCAATCGCATTGCGATCTCTCTGCGCGCCGCTCCGCCCCGCTTGATTGTGGCGACAAATTCCGTTCTGCTGCCGGTCCGCGACGGCGGCCGAGGCGGCCGTGCGGCGAGGACGGGAACCAGGGAATGCGGACCAATGCGAATTTGGCGGCACGCGCTGCGCTGATCACCGTCATGGCGGCTGCGGTTCCGCTTCTCTCGGGCAGCGCGGCACTGGCGCAGAAAGGCGAGCCGGCCCCGCCGCCAAGCGTCGATTGCAGCAAGAAGGAGAACCAGCGCAAGCCGGCGTGCCGGAACAAGAAAGGGGAGTTGAGCGACTCTGACCTTTTTTATGCCGGCTACTGGCTGGCGCGGAAAGGCGATTTCAGGCTTGCGCTGCACTATCTGAGGCAGGCGCGGAATAAGGACGACGTGCGCATCCTCACCTATACGGGATATGTTATCCGAAAGCTCGGCCGTCTCGACGAGGCCATGCAAAGATATGAGCGTGCGCTCATGATCGATCCTGACTACACGGTGGCGCGTGCATATCTTGGCGAAGCCCATCTGCAGCGGGGCGAGCGTGCAAAGGCGAGGGAGCAGCTTGAGGAAATCGCGCGCCGCAGCGGCGTTGCCTGCGAGGAATACAAGGAGCTCGCGGCGGCGCTGGCGAGGGCGAGCGCTCACAGTTGAGCGGCTTTCCACGTCACTGCTGGCAATTCGGCGGCTGGGATAGAAGCTGGGATGCGGCAAGACCGAACCGCAATTTCGGGAACCGAACGTTGAGAAAGCTTCGCATCGCGATCTGGGCCGTGTGCGCGTTCGCCGTCGGCGCAATCGCGGCTCTGGTGCTGATACCAGGCGTCCGCGAGGGTCTCCTACCCAAGGAGGCAAGCTTCGGGCGGGCC
>CAYWBX010000482.1:0-3562 GCA_964456015.1 uncultured Hyphomicrobiaceae bacterium
CCTATGTCGGCGAGCTGTTCGAGATGTCGCCGGCCGAGGACGAGCTGGCCGCGGTCCGCGCCGTGCCGCGCCGGCAGGCGCTGCGCGACCATTGGTCGGAGACGATCGGCCGAATCTTGTCCGAGGCGACGCTGCCGCTGCCCGAGGACTGTGCTCAGCTCTCGGGCGGTAGAAGTGGCCGCCATACCGAGCATCTCGCGCCGATGCTGGCCGAGATGCAGTCGCTGGCGCGGGCCCATCCGGGTGTGACATGGTGAAAGCCACTGAGGACGCTGCTACGGCGGTTGCGGACCGCGAGCTTGATCGCGCCCGGCTGGTGGCCGCCGCCGTTCCCGATCCCGAGATTCCGGTCGTCACCGTCGCCGACCTCGGAATCCTGCGCCGTATCGAGCGGCTTGCGGACGGCAGCATCGACGTTGCGGTCTCGCCGACGTACACCGGCTGTCCGGCCACGTCTGCCATCGTGCTGGCCATCGAGACCGCCTTGCGCGAGGCCGGCATCCAATCCGCGCGCGTTCGCCTCGTTCTCGCGCCGCCCTGGACAACCGACGACATTACCGAAGACGGCCGGCGCAAGCTTCTTGCGTACGGCATCGCTCCGCCGACCGCCAAAGGCCGCGGCAGCCTTCTATTCGCCAGCGAGACGGTCGCCTGTCCGCGTTGCGGCTCCGAGGCGACGACACGCATTTCGGACTTCGGTGCGACCCCGTGCAAGGCGCTCTGGCGCTGCACGGACTGCCGCGAGCCCTTCGAATACTTCAAGTGCCTGTGAGGCCATGACGCAGTTTCATCCGCTCCCTGTTGTTGAGGTGCATCGCGAGACGGCGGATGTCGTCGCCGTGCGGCTCGATGTGCCCGCGCCGCTGCACTCGACGTTCGCCTACCGGCCGGGCCAACATGTGAATGTGCGCGCCGTCGTCGGTGATGAGACGCTTGAGCGCACCTATTCGATCTGCTCCGACCCCTCGGAGCCGGGCATTCGCATTGCCATCAAGCGCATCACGGGAGGGCGCTTCTCCACCTGGGCCAACGCGTCGCTCGCACCGGGGATGTCGCTTGAGGTCGCGCCGCCATCGGGCCGGTTCGTGCTGAGCCCGTCGGGCGGCGAGCCGCGGCACCTCCTCGCCATCGCGGCCGGGATCGGCATCACGCCGGTGATCGGCGTCCTGCGCCAGGCGTTGCGTGAGGAGCCCGCCTCTCAGGTCTCGCTGCTCTACGGCAACCGGACCGTGGAGGACATCGCTTTCCGGGAGGAACTCGAGGGATTGAAGGACCGCCACCTCGCGCGCATGGTGCTCGTTCAGGTCCTCTCGCGTGCAAGCGACGACGAAAGCCCCGTGCTCGGCGGTCGCATTGATGCGGTCAAGATTCGCACGCTGGCCGAGCCCGTGCTTGCCGCGGGGCAACTGACGCATGCCTATCTCTGCGGTCCGGGCAGCCTCATTCGCGAAGCCCGCGAGGTGCTGTTCGACCTCGGCTTGCCCCGGGAAAGGGTGCTGCACGAGTTCTTCGCACCGGCGGGCGGGGGGCGCGCCGGGCCCCGGGCAGAGCCGCAGCCCCCGCCGCATGCGGCCGAAGCGACGTCCCACGGCGCCGAGGTTACCGCGGTCCTCGACGGGGTTCGCTACCGGTTTATCGCAAGGCCCGGGGAGAGCATCGTCGACGCGGCGCTGCGATCCGGCGTGCGCGTACCGTTCGCGTGCAAAGGTGGCATGTGCTGCACCTGCCGCGCGAGACTCCTCGACGGCAGCGCCGAGATGCACGTGAACTACAGTCTCGAGCCCTGGGAGCGCGAGAAGGGGTTCATCCTGACGTGCCAAGCCGTCGCGGTCTCGCCGCGATTGGTTGTCGACTACGATCAAATGTAGCTTGCGACGCGTCGATCTGGGTCCGTGGAAGTTCGCGGATACGTCCTGCGCGGGGGAGGGGCAGCCATGGTTCGTCGGATTCTCGTTGCACTGGTTGCCTGGGCCCTCTTCGCGCCTGTGATGAGTCCGGCAGGGGCGCAGCCGACTTTGGAGCCCGGCCAGGGCCGGCTCGTCCGGGTCGCAATGGAGGTGCTGGAGCCCGCTCAGGAAACAGTCGTTTTCGATGGTCTCGCAAGCGCCGGCCGCGTGCGCGGTCTTCGCCTCATTCCGCGACTGGGCAGCGTCATCGTGATCAGGGTCGTGATCCACTACACGAACGGCCAGGTGCACGTCGAAGAGCGCGAGATCGTGATGGCCGATGGCGAACGCTCGCGGCTTATCGATCCGCGCTTCGAGGAGCGGCGCATCGATCGGGTTGAAGTGACGTTCAAGCCCGGTCGGCGGTCCGCCACTGTTCATCTTGAATTGTGGGCGCCGCAAAGCGAGGAGGCGATTGCCGAGGCGCGTCCGAAGGCGGCCAAGAAGGCTAAGAAGAAGAGCGGCCGAACCAGGTCCTTCGGGGCGCAGCCGAAAGCCGCTCCCCCTGCCCGCATGGAAATGGCCCCCGCCGTCGACGACAGCAGCTACACCGGAGTTCCCATTTTCTACGGCACCGACCGGCGCAAGCTGGCGGACCGTACGACTTCGGACAACCGGGTCCTTGCCACCTACGGCCTCGAGCCGGGCCGCAAGCTGGAGCTCGGCCGTGCCATCGTGACGGTGCCCAAGGCGCGCAAGCCGGGCACGATCCCATTGCCGGACATTGACGCGATCATCCTGCAGATCCCTTACGGCGTCGAGGACCGCGCCCGCCACTTCACGGTTCTGCGCGTCGACGCGCTCGACCCCGGGCGCTTTGCGGCTGACGCGCGCGCCCACCTCGACCAAGCGAGCCGCTATCGCGGGCGGGCCTTCGTCTTTGTCCACGGCTTCAACGTCTCCTTCGAGGACGCCTTGTTTCGGGCCGCGCAGATAACCTACGACATGGGCTTCGACGGCCTGCCGATCATCTACAGCTGGCCATCCCAGGGACGTCCCGCCGCCTACCAGGTCGACCGCGAGCGCGCCGTCAGCTCGGCGGAGTGGCTGGTTGACTTGCTTGCTCTTGTCTCCAGGGAAACGGGCGTCGGCGAGATCAACGTCATTGCCCACAGCACCGGCGGATTCGTGCTGTTGGAGACCCTCAAGCACATCCAGCGCAATCCGCCCGCAGCCATTGAAGGGAAGCTCGGTCACATGATTTTTGCTGCGCCGGATGTCCTGCGCGAAGATTTCAAAGGCGACGCCGAGCGCTTGCGCGGGATCGGTCGCTCCATGACGCTCTACGCCTCATCGGGCGATTGGGCGCTCTGGTTCTCGGGCATCTTGCGAGCCGGTCTCAATCCGGCGGGCGCCATCCCGCGCAACGGCGCACCCGTGCTGGCCCAGGGCGTCGATTCCATCGACGTCAGCAAGCTTGACACCAGCTATTTTGCACTGAACCACACCGCCTTCGGCGATCATGAGCCGTTGATCCGCGACATGGGAACTCTCATCAGCAGCGGGCTGCGCCCGCCGAGCCGGCGGGACGCGAATTTCCGGCAGCGCAACGACCCGCAAAGCGGCGGCGTCTACTGGCGCTACGAAGCCGCGCAGTAGTGACCAGGCGGCAGCCG
>CAYWBX010000483.1:0-3554 GCA_964456015.1 uncultured Hyphomicrobiaceae bacterium
GAGGTCCTTGCCGGGGTTAATCTGCCGATGCTCATCCGCCTCGCCGGCGTCCGCAAGACCAAGCCGTTGCAGGAGGCCGTCACGCTCGCGAAGGAAGCCGGCCGCAAGTACATCAGTGTCGCTAGTCAGGTGCTGTCCGGCGAGGCATGATGGCGCCCCCGCCGACCTTGCCGGAGCCCGCTCTTTGCATGCCACTGCCAAAGCCGACCTGGTGATCCGCAACCGGAAAGGGTTGCACGCGCGCGCCTCGGCAAAGTTCGTGAAATGCGCTGAGACCTTCAAGGCGACCGTACGCGTCACCCGCGATGGTCAAACCGTTGGAGGAACGTCGATCATGGGGCTGATGATGCTGGCGGCCGGACCCGGCACGTCGATTTCGATCGAAGCCGAAGGGGAAGACGCGGACGCCGTCATCAAGGCGCTGACGGAGCTGGTCGAATCCGGGTTTGGAGAGGAAGCCTGACGGTCCCTGCGGGCAGGCGGCGGGGTGCGCAGGATCGTGCCCCGGTAGCAGTCCGGGGCGAGCGACGGCAGCGCGCGTTTCCGGAAAAGCGAAAGCGGAGTGCCCAGAGGCACTCCGAGTGAAAGTGCAGGAGGTGCGCCGCGAGGCCCGAGTGGCGCGGCGCAAGGCCGCGCCACTCGGAAGTGTGCTCACTTCGCAACGTGGATGGGCACGGCGCGGAAGGCGATCTCGCGGAACACGGCTTCGAGCTGGTCGGCGTCTTCGGCGAGGAAGGCGTGATCCGCGTCGGTGGCGCAGTTCCTGAGCGTGTTGCGGGCAAGATCGTTGTCGAGCTTGAAGCCGACGGTATAGACCTCGATGCCGCGGGCCTTCATGCCGCTGCAGATCTGCACGGCGTTGTTGCTGATGCGGATCGAGTCGCTGCTGCCGTCGCTGTACTGCACCGCGCCTTCCGTATTGTACGTGCCGTCCGTCATGAGCACGGCGATCTTTTTGAGCCGGTCGGTGCCGTAGGGCCTGGGCGCCGAGGCCCCGGTGAAGACACCGGACCATTCCGGCGACAGCAGATACCAGGCCCAGGCGGTGCCGAGCGCACCGGCCGTCGCGCCCGCCGTGCTGAAGCTGTCGATGTGGTCCTTGAGCACGGTCTTGTCAGTGGTCAGCGGAATGATCTTCTTGGCCGGCGCGCAGCTCTGGGCGCTTGACAACGACGTGGAATACGCATCGTTCGTCGACGACGGCGGGCTCGAGGGCGTATCAAGGCGCGCCGGTACGTAGGCGCCGGCGGATGGACCGTAGTCGGTGAACTGGTTGGCGCCCATCCGGTCGGTGACGCAGCGACGCAGGTAGGTGGTCGCCGTCTGCGTGCAGACTTCAGAGCACTCCCGGTTCCATTCCCGGCATGAGCCGTCCGAGCGGTAGCGCTTGCAGGTCGTGTTGACGCACTGCGTCTGCGTCTGCGTGCAGGAGGTCTTCGTCAGCGGCAGGCCGGTCGCGGCGGCGATGTAGTCGTCGCCGAGATTGACGGTCTGCGCGAAGGGCGCAATCGCGATCTTCACATGCTGCGAAGAGGTGTTCGGGATCAGAATGTCGACCAGGTTCTTCGCTGAGACTTTGAGCGCCTGCAGCTTGGTCTGGCCGTTGCCCGCGCTCTCGCCCATCGAACCCGTGATGTCGAGCATCAGCGAGAGCTCGACATCGTGCGAGCCGCCGCCGGACAGGTTCTCCGTGGCCGTTGCCTCCGAGTAGGTGTTCACGGTGATCCGGTTGATGCCGGCCAGCGAAAGGAACGGCGTCTTCACGGTGAGCGACGCGTCGGTCCTGACCGTCTTGGACGCTTCGTCGAGCGTGGCCGCGATCGTCGCCGACGGCTCGTTGGCCATGGATGCCGTGAAGTGCTTGAGGCCCTGCTGCACCGCCAGCATGACGTTGTGGTCAGGGTCGTTGATGTAGCGGCTTGCGGCGGCCAGCGAGGCAGCGTCGGTCGCGGCCTGAAGCTTGGCTTTGGCCGAGTAGGCGCGGCCGAGATCCACCGCGCCGCCGACCATGGAGAGTACGAGGAACAGCGTAATCGCGAAAATCATCGCGACGGCGCCGCCCTCATCCTTGACGAGGGAGCGGGGATTTTCCGAGCTCAGTAGCGACCCGACCGCATGGGTGACTCTGCGGCCGATGCGCTGTGCGGCTTCTTTGGGCCGCATGATGGCAGCGAACACGATACGCCTCCTGCACGAGATTCTTCTATAGCTCCCTAATACAAGAGGGGTATTGCTAGAAATTTAATGTATTCGACGACGGAGTGAGTTTTCTCATAGTATTTTAGTCCAATGAACCAAAAGTTTTATTAAAATTATCTGGGACATATTTGGGAAGCATTAGCAATCTAAGCTTGCGATTGCTATCGGGCCGGGCGAGGTGGAGGGTTTCCGCGCAGCCACCCCGCAGTTGGTCCGCAAGGAAGAAAGACATAAAGATTTCTTTATGTCCGCCTTGCCTGCGGACTCGGGCCGGACTATAGCTGCGGCGTTGCTCGCGCCGCCGCCCGAAGGGACGGCAAGAGCATTCTGAAAATTGTCGTCCGCGCCGGGCCTCGCCTGCTCCCGGCGTTCGGCCATGCAGAAGGATCAGACGCGAATGACGAAAACCGTCGACTACGTCGTGAAGGACATCGGCTTGGCCGACTGGGGTCGCAAGGAGATCGCCATCGCCGAGACCGAGATGCCGGGGCTCATGGCAACGCGGCGCGAGTATGGCGCCCAGAAGCCGCTCAAAGGCGCTCGCATCGCCGGCTCCCTGCACATGACGATCCAGACCGCCGTGCTGATCGAGACTCTGGCCGAGCTCGGCGCCGATATCCGCTGGGCTTCATGCAACATTTACTCGACCCAGGACCACGCCGCGGCGGCGATCGCTGCCCGCGGCATCCCGGTGTTCGCGGTCAAGGGCGAGAGCCTCACCGACTACTGGGAGTACACGCGCAAGATCCTCGAATGGGGCGATGGCGGCACCCCCAACATGATTCTCGATGATGGTGGCGATGCAACCATGCTCGTCCATCAGGGCCTCAGAGCCGAGAAGGGCGACACCGCATTCCTGTCCAAGCCGGGCAACGAGGAGGAGGAGGTCTTCTTCGCGCTGATCAAGCGCACCCTGCGCGAAAAGCCCGGCTGGTTCGCCGAGCTCGCCCGCAACATCCGCGGCGTCTCCGAGGAGACGACCACGGGCGTGCACCGCCTCTACCAGATGGAAAAGGAGGGGAAGCTTCTCTTTCCCGCGATCAACGTCAACGACAGCGTCACCAAGTCGAAATTCGACAACCTCTACGGCTGCCGCGAGAGCCTCGTCGACGGCATCCGTCGCGGCACCGACGTCATGATGGCCGGCAAGGTTGCCATGGTCGCAGGCTTCGGCGACGTCGGCAAAGGCTCGGCGGCCTCGCTGCGTCAAGCCGGTTGTCGCGTTCTCGTCTCCGAGATCGATCCGATCTGCGCCCTGCAGGCGGCGATGGAGGGCTACGAGGTGACGACCATGGAGGATGCCGCGCCGCGCGCCGACATCTTCGTGACCGCGACCGGGAATATCGATGTCATCA
>CAYWBX010000484.1:0-3552 GCA_964456015.1 uncultured Hyphomicrobiaceae bacterium
GTCATGGCGACCTGCACCTTGGCAACATCGTCCTGATCGATGGCCGTCCGACCCTCTTCGACGCGCTCGAGTTCGATGAAGAGCTCGCCACCATCGACACGCTGTACGACCTCGCCTTCCTCATCATGGACCTCGATGCGAGCGGGCACCGACCTGAAGCCAACCTCCTGCTGGCCCAGTACCTCTGGCTCTCGGGCGAGGAGAACGAACTCGCGGGGCTTGCCGCGCTGCCGATGTTCCTGGCGCTCAGGGCGGCCATCCGGGCGCTCGTCGGACTGCAGCGGCAGGCCGTCGCCCACGATACGCACCCGATGGGGGCGGGACTGGGTGCCGCCGGCTATCTGGCGCGCGCCCTCGACTACGCACAGCCTCCGCCCCCGCGGCTCGTCGCCATCGGCGGACTGTCGGGCACCGGAAAATCGACGCTCGCCGCCTTGCTGGCAGCCCGTTTCGGCGCCGTCCCCGGCGCGCTCCATCTGCGCTCGGATCTCGAGCGCAAGGCGCTTGCTGGCGCGCGCGAGCTCGAGCGATTGCCAGCAGAAGCCTACACGCAGGCCGCGACCGCGGCCGTCTACGCGCGCCTGATGTCGCGGGCGGGGATTGCTCTCGAAGCGGGGCATTCGGTCATCGTTGATGCCGTTTTCCAGCGAGAGGCAGAGCGGGAGGCGATTGAGAACGTGGCGCGCAGGCTCGGCGTCCCGTTCGACGGACTTTGGCTTTCGGCGCCTGAAGCGACGATGCTTCAGCGGATCGAAGGACGGCGCGGCGATGCCTCGGATGCGACCGTCGACGTTGCGCGGGCGCAGCTTGCCCGCGAAGCCGGCCATATCCGCTGGACACGCCTCGCTGCCGGCGGCACGCCCGGGGCCGTGCTCTCCCAGGCGTGCCGCGAGCTCGGGATCGCCGAACCTCAGAGTTTGAGTTCGACGTAGAACAAGGTCGCATCATCCGGGTCGCGCGCGATGCTGAATCCAAGCTCGCGGCACATGCGGAGCATGGTCGAGTTCTCGGCAAGAACGTTGCCGAACAGAATTGCGAGGCCCTCGGCCCGGGCGTAGGCGATCAGGTGTTGCATGAGCTGCCAGCCGAGGCCGCGGCCCTTGAGATCGGAGCGAACGAGCACGGCGAATTCGGCCCGTTGATAGTCGGGATCGGCATGAAGGCGGACGACTCCGATCAGTTCGTCGTCGCCAGACGAAAGGGCAACAAAGGCCATCTCGCGCGCATAGTCGATCTGGGTCAGCCGGGCGACGAACTGATGCGAGAGCTCGCGCACCGGTGCCATCAACCGCAGGCGGAGATCGCCAGTCGTCACGCGCGCAAGAAAAGCCTGATAGAGGCGCTCGTCCTCCGGACGGATCGGACGCAGGCGTACGTCGCCGATGCCCGCCAGCGAGACGGTGGTCTCCCAGGCGCTCGGATAGGGGCGGATGGCCATCCGGCGGCGCGGCGTTTGCGCCGAATCGGCAACCCGGATGCGAACATCGAGAGCGATGATCCCGTTCTCGTCGGCAAGCAGCGGATTGACGTCGATTTCGCGAATCTCGGGATGAGCGGTCACCAGCGTGCTCACCTGCACCAGTGCCAGCGCGATCGCGTCAAGATCGGCGGCGGGTCGATCGCGGTAGCCGGCAAGCAGGCGGGCAACACGCGTCGCGCCGATCATGTCGCCGGCAAGCTTCAAGTCGAGCGGCGGCAGCGCGGCGGCCGTATCGTCGAGGACCTCGACGGCAGTGCCACCCGCCCCGAACAGCAACAGGGGCCCAAAGGTCGCGTCTTCGGTCATGCCGATGATGAGCTCGTGCGCTCGCGGACGCGCGATCATCGGCTGCACGGCAAACCCTTCGATGCGCGCGCCCGGACGCTCGGCCGCAATGCGAGCGAGCATGTTCGCTGCGGCCTGCCGGGCCTCTGCCGGACTCGTGAGACCCAGACGCACGCCGCCCACGTCCGACTTGTGCGGGATGTCGTCCGAGACGATCTTGACGACCACGGCTTGATAGCGCCCGAGCAGCGCCGCCGAAAGCGCGAAAACCGCATCCGGATCGCGCGCGAGCGCCGTCTCGGCAACAGGGATGCCATAGGCCGCCAGCACAGCTTTCGCCTCGTGCTCGCGCAGCCGCTCGCGTCCCTCGGCGAGGGCATCAAAGATGACTGAGCGCGCCGCGTCTACATTGGGCTCGGCGTTGGCCGGCAGGGCCGGCGGCGTGCGCATCAGCTGCTCCTGCGCACGGGCATGGCGTACAAGTTGCATGAAGCCTTCGACCGCGGCCGCTGGCGTCGGAAAGCTGGCGATGCCCGCCTCAGCAAAGCGGCGGCGCGGGGTCTGCGCCGCCTCTTCACCCAACCAGCAGGTGAGCACCGGCCGCTCTCGGGCGCCTGACGCCACGTGCGCCCCGATCGCTGCGATGACCGCTTCTGCAACCGCATCGCCTGAGGTCAACGCGGTCGGGCAGTAGAGCGCCAAGAGCGCATCGAAACTCTGGCTGGCGAGCAGCGCTGGCAAGGTTCTTGACCAACGCTCGGGCCCCGCATCCCCAATGATGTCGATCGGGTTGGCGCGTGACCATGTCGGAGGCAGGAGGGCATCGAGCGATCTCAGGAGCTCGTCTCCCAGCGTCGCAAGCCGGCCATCGAAATCCGCCAGCCGGTCGGCCGCCAGCACGCCCGCCCCGCCGCCGTTCGTCACGATCATCAGACGGTCACCTTCAAGGCGCGGTACGCGCGACAACGTCTCGGCCGCGGTAAAGAGCTGCTCGAGTTCCAGCACGCGCAGAATGCCAGCCCTGCGAAACGCGGCCTCGAAGGCGCGATCGGCGCCGGCAAGCGCACCGGTGTGGGAGAAGGCAGCCCGGGCACCTGCCTCATGACGGCCGGCCTTGATGGCAATAACCGGCTTGGCGCGCGCCGCACGCCGGGCCGCCGACATGAATTTCCGGGCGTCCGTCAGACTCTCCATGTAAAGCAGGATGGCCCGGCTCCTCACATCGCCCGCCAGATAGTCGAGCGTGTCACCGATGTCGACGTCGGCCATATCGCCGAGCGAGACGACATGCGAGAAGCCGATGCCGCGGCTCGCCGCCCAATCGACGACGGCCGTCACCAAGGCACCCGACTGTGACAGGAAGGCGAGGCTGCCGGGGGGCGGCGCGCGGTGCGAGAAGGTTGCATCGAGTCCGAGCCCTGGCAGCATCAGACCAATACAGTTGGGCCCCTGGATCCTGAGGCAGGCGGCGCGGGAGGCGTCGAGCATCGCCTGGCGCAGCTCGCCATGAATACCGGCCGTGATCACCACCGCAGCGCGGGTCCCCGTCTGGGCCAGCTCGGCGATCAGTCCGGGTACGGACGGCGGCGGCGTGGCGATGACGGCGAGATCCGGCGGGGACGGCAGGTCGCGAACGGCACGATAACACCGCTCGCCCGCCACTACGGAACGCTTGGGATTGACAAACCAGATCGGACCCGCAAATCCGCCCGCCTTGATATTGCGTGCGAGAATGGCGCCGACGCTTCCGGCCGACCCGACCCGGGATCCCGGTCGGGCGCGCGCGA
>CAYWBX010000485.1:0-1065 GCA_964456015.1 uncultured Hyphomicrobiaceae bacterium
ATTGGCGAACCGCCGCGGCGATGGTGCGCTTTGCTACCTCGGCGCCGTGCGAGGCCTTCAGCGTGTCGTAGACGTTCTTCAGGATCGCCGCCTCAATACGGCGACGCTCGATCATGGCCATGGTCTTCGGTTCGGACAAGGTCGTCTCCTCAACGTCTCTCCACCGCATGGACGGCGGCGGGGGGCTTCGGCAGCGAGGCAAGCTCGCCAAGCGTGATGGGCTTCACAGGCGGGCGCAAGCGAAAGTAGCCGACCGCCGAGGGATCGACCCCGCGCTCGGCGGCGATGATCTCGGTAACGGTCAGCCCGCACAGCCGCCCTTGGCATGGCCCCATGCCGCAGCGCAGATAGGACTTCATCTGGTTGGGCCCCTGGGTACCGATGGCGACCGCCTTGCGGATGTCGCCGGCGGTCACCTCCTCGCAGCGGCAAACGATGGTGTCGCCGGAGGGAATGCGGAATTGTGCGGGCGGCTCGAACAGCGTGTCGAGAAAGGCGCGGCCGCTCTCGTGGAAGGCCGCAGCCCTCAGCAAGTCTATTACGTCGGGCACCCCCTCGGCGCGAGCTTTCAGGCTGCGGATGGCGGCCACGGCCGCGAGCCGGCCCCGCTCCTCCGCCGCACGTGCCCCGCCGATACCGGCGCCGTCGCCAGCGATGAAAATGACTGGATTGGCCGTCGAGCCGAACCGATCGACCTCGGGCACGAAGGCGTGCAGGCGCGCACTCCACCTGTGACGGACGCCGGCCGCGAGCGCTAGGTTGACGTTCGGGGTCACGCCTTGATGCAGGAGGAGCAGCGGCGTTCGGAGCATGTCGCTTCGACCGCCCGCCGTCTTGAAGGCAACAGCCTCGATCCGCTTGTCACCGATCGCCTCGAGGCGGCTCACGCCCTTGATCACCCGGACCCGTCTTGCAACCTCGCGCCGCAGCCGCAGTCCCTCCACCAGATAGGGCGACAGCGCGAACCCCGCAGCGTGCCTCAGCGAGCGCAGGGCATTGCCACGCGGCGTCGTGTCGAGGATCGCCGAGATCTCGCCTCCCGCCCGCAGGACTTGCGCCGCGAGC
>CAYWBX010000485.1:1075-3551 GCA_964456015.1 uncultured Hyphomicrobiaceae bacterium
CCGCGAGCAACCAGAGCAGAGGGCCAATACCGGCCAGCACCGCGCCGCGCTCGGGCGCCAGACCGGAGGATTTGAGCAGAGTCTGTGCGGCGCCCACCGTCATGACGCCGGGCAGCGTCCAGCCAGGGATAGGAAATGGCCGCTCGAGCGCGCCGGTAGCGACGATCACGCGGTGCGCTCGCACGAGCCTGGCCTCGCCCTTCGATGACAGCCCGATCTCACCATCGGGCGACAAGCTCCAGACGACGGTTCCCGGCAGATGGGCCGCCCCGCTCGCGGCGAAGCCCTCGACCAGTGACTGCCCATGCCAGTAAGAGCGGCCGAGAATACGCCTGTCGGTCAAGGGCGTAGTCGTGATGGCTCGATAGATCTGGCCGCCGGGTCCGGCGTTCTCGTCGACGAGGATGGTGGACAGTCCCGCTCCGGCGGCGATCGATGCGGCGGCGAGACCTGCCGGACCGGCACCGATCACCGCGATATCGTACTCCTCACGCACCTCGGGCCTCATGAGTTGGCGATATCCCGCTTGCCGCGCTGGGTCTCGACCCGCATTCCCGCCGCGACCGGCACCATGCACCCTTGCCGGCTGGCCACGCCATCGATGGTGACGAGACAGTCGAAACAGGTGCCCATCATGCAATAGGGTCCGCGTGGCACACCGCTGGCCGGAGTCTGCCGGCAAACGCCGACACCGCAAGCGAGCATTGCTGCGGCGACGCTGTCGCCGGCGCGGGCTGTCGCCTTGCGCCCGTCGATATAGAACGGGATGTCTCCACCCTCTCTCTCAGCCACGCGCTTCAGCATGAAACCTCCTGGCGCCGAAGGCGGCGACGACGGGTTCGAGCCTGCCTGAGGCGAGCATCGGGGCAAGCCGCAGAGCATGTGCTGCGGCGAGCGTAACGCCCGAATGGCAACAGACGACGAACGCACCAGGATGGCTCTCGGACTGGTCGTAGATCGGAAAGCCGTCCTCTGTCATGACGCGGATGCCTGTCCACATGCGCACAACGTTGAGACCCTTCAGTCGGGGAAACATCCTGACCGCCCGGTCGGCCATCACGGAACTGACGCAGACGTTCATGGCACGGTCGTCCTGCCCTTCCTCGCGGCTGTCGCCGATCATCACCGTGCCTTCGTCGGTCTGGCGCAGCGTGACGATGGGGTAGTTGAGAAAGGGCGCGACGCGCTCGGTGACGATGATCTGGCCGCGCTCCGGTCGCATCGGAGCCACGAGCCCGACCATGGGGGCGAGCCGCATGTTGGCGTTGCCCGCCGCGAGCACGACCTTTGCCGCCCTGACCTCGCCGCCGGCGGTCCTGATTCTGAAGACGCCCCCGGTCGTGTCGACGGCCTCGACCCGCCGGCCGCCGAGGTAGAGCGAGCCCCGGCGGGCGATGCCGGTCATGAGCGCTCGATGCAGCTTCAGTGAGTTGACGTGCCCGTCGAGAGGGCAATAGCTCGCGCCAGCGACCTCCGGCCCGATACCGGGCAGCATCGCCTCCAGCTGCGCACGGCCGAGGATCTCGGTGCGGTAGGAGACCGCTCCCGGCTGGTTGTGGAAGCGCCTCAGCGTCTCGGCGCGAGCTTCGAGCTCGGCCTCCGACAGCGCGAGGGTGAAGCCGCCGGGTCGCGAGTGGGCGACATCGATGCCCGTCTCGCGCCGGAGCTCGTCGGCAAATCCCGACCAGGCGTCCGACGAGCTGACCGTCCAGGCCGCGTACTCGGGCATGCCGAGGCCCTTCGACTGCACCCACACAAGGGCGAAGTTGGCGCGCGAGGCGCGGGTGGCGTCGTCGCCCTCGTCTAGCAGCGCAATCCTGCGGCCGGCGCGCGCCATGCCCCAGGCGAGCGCGGCGCCGACAAGACCACCGCCGACAACGGCGATCTCGAACTCGTCAGCGGCGAGGGCAGGGCTCTCGGTCATGTCCGGATACAGGGTGCGACAGGAACTGATTGCGTCATCGTCGGCCACCGGGACTAGTGTGATGATCGAGAAGTCCGCTACATACTTTTCGGCGAGATCGGGAGGCGGACTTCTCGATCTGAATCACACTAGCGCATTATTTTCCCTAGTGTCGTTCAGATCACGTTCGTTCGAACAGTGCCTGCCGAAGAATGCAACGAACGAACGCGATCACGACACTAGGACGTCAATTCGATATCCGCGGGGCGGCTCAGCGATCGACGATGAGCGGCACGAAGCGCACCGCGGCGAGGTTCTCCTGGTGGAACTCGACTTTGCCCTTGCGGGTGATACGGACGAGCTCCTGCTCGCTGCCGTCCTGGTTGACGGGCACGACGAGCCGACCGCCGATCGCGAGCTGGTCGAGGAGCGCCCTCGGAATTTCCTCGGCGCCGGCCGAGACGAGAATGGCGTCGAAAGGGGCCTCCTCTGGCCAGCCGCGCGAGCCGTCGTCGTGGCGGACCTCGACATTGGCTATGCCCGCGTTCGCGAGATTTTCCTTTGCCATGCGCG
>CAYWBX010000486.1:0-3543 GCA_964456015.1 uncultured Hyphomicrobiaceae bacterium
CGATCATGGCCGCCAAGGAAGGCATGATCGCCATCATGACCGCAGACAGCGGCCGCAGCCCGAAGGCGGTGGCGCCCTTCGGCGGCGCCGAGGCTCGCGTCGGCACCAATCCGCTCGCCATCGCCATCCCGTCGAATCTCGAAGGTACGTTCTGTCTGGACATGGCGACCTCGGCGGTCGCCGCCGGCAAGATCAAGCTCGCTCAGGCCAAGGGCGCAAAGATTCCGACAGGCTGGATCGTCGACAAGGACGGCAATCCGACAACCGACCCCTTCGATTTCGACAAGGGCGGCGTCCTCCTGCCGCTCGGCGGCGAGGAAGGGCATAAGGGCTACGGCCTCTCGGCCATGATCGAGATCCTCTCCGCCATCCTGCCGGGACTCGGCTTCGGCGTCGATCCGACGGGGCGCCACAACGACGGTTGCTTCATCGCCTGCTTCAACGTCGCCGCATTCCGGCCGCTCGAGACCTTCAAGAAGGAGGTGACCGAGTTCGCCAGGTATCTCAAGTCGACGAAGCCGCAGAAGGGTGTCGCGGAGGTGCTCTACCCCGGCGAAGTCGAGTGGCGGCGCGAGCAGGATCGGCGCAAGAACGGCATCGAGGTCGATGAGGCCACCTGGGCGAAGTATCTGGCGCTCGCCAGGAAATACGGCATCGAAGACAAGGTGAAGCTGTGAGCCGATGCGTGCGGCGCACGACGTGCAACGGGAGTGAGCATCATGATCTATGAGTTCCGCACCTACACCATCCGGCCGCGCATGATGGGCGAGTTCATCAAGCGGTGGGAACCCTTGCTGCCGAAGCGCCTGGAGTATTCCCGACTGGCTGCCATGTGGACGACTGAGATCGGCCCGCTCAACCAGGTGATCCACGTCTGGGAATACAAGGACGCGCTTGAGCGCGCCCAGGTCCGCGAGGCGGTGGTCAAGGCCGGGATATGGCCGCCGCCGACCACCGACCTGATCGAGGACATGAAGTCCGAGATCATGATCCCGCAGCCGTTCTCGCCGCCGCTCGCCCCCTCCAATCATGGCCCCTATTTCGAGATGCGCCGCTACACGCTGAAACCTGGCGGGACCGCGCAGATGGCCGAGAACTGGGGCAAGCACCTGCCGGCCCGGCTGAAACTGTCGCCGCTGATCGGCGTCTTCGCCTCCGATATCGGGCCGCTCAATCAGTGGGTGCACATCTGGGCCTACAAAAGTCTCGATGAGCGCGTTGCCGTCCGCAAGAAGGCGATGGACGAGGGCATCTGGCCGCCGCCGTCGACGCCGGACAAGCCCAGCCCGACGCTCAAGCAGGAAACCGCAATTCTGCTCGCCACCAAGTTCTCGCCCGTGCAGTGAAGGGGCGCTGTGGCGAGGCAGCGGTCGCCCAATCTCGCGGCAGTCGTCATTTGACCGTCACGGGCGAACATGACCGGCATCCATCGCGGACGGGCGCGCAGGCCGATCAGCGAACCGGCGGTGCACGTCGGAGCCCGCGCCGACTGCGCCGTGTCGGCGCGGTCGCCATGAAGCGTCATCTCCGGCGCGCCGCCAGAATGGGGTCAGCCCCGACATGCCGAAAGTGATCTTCACGCCCAACATCCAGCGGCACGTCGCCTGTCCGGATGCGATCGTGCCCGGCAGAACCGTCCGCGAGGCGCTGGAGCACGTCTTCGCCGGCAATCCCCGGGCGCAAAGCTATGTGCTCGATGATCAGGGGGCCTTGCGGCGGCACATGACGATCTTTGTCGATGGCGAGATCATTCGCGATCGGCAGACCCTGAGCGAGCAGGTGGGTGAGACGAGCACCATCGCCGTTTTTCAGGCCCTGTCGGGAGGATGACATGAGCGACAAGCTGCTGGTTTCGACGCGCAAGGGCCTCTTTCACGTCGTGCGCGGCAACGGAGGCTGGAGCATCGCCGCCGCCGACTTCCTGGGCGATAACGTCACGCTGACGCTCACGGACCGGCGCAGCGGGCTCACCTTCGCGGCGCTCGATCACGGCCACTTCGGCGTCAAGGTGCACCGCTCGAAGCCTTCGGGCGGCTGGGAGGAAATCCCGGCGCCGAGGTATCCGGAAAAGCCGGAAGGGCACGAGGAGCTCGACATGTGGGGCCGGCCGCTGCCGTGGAGCACGGTCCGCATCTGGGCGCTCGCCGCGGGTGGTACGGCCGAGCCGGGCGTCATCTGGTGCGGCACGCTGCCGGGCGGTCTCTTCAAGTCGAAGGACAACGGCGACAGCTGGGAGATGTGTCGCTCTCTCTGGGATCTGCCCGAGCGACGCAAGTGGATGGGCGGCGGCGCCGATCTGCCCGGCATCCATTCGATCTGCGTCGACCCGCGAGACCACCGCGCCGTCTCCGTCGCAGTCTCGACAGGCGGCATCTGGTTCACAGCGGACGGCGGCGGCACCTGGACGCAGCGCGGGGAGGGGATGCGCGCCGATCACGTGCCGCCCGAGCTCACCCACGCGCCGATCGCCCAGGATGTGCATTGCCTCGTGCAATGCCGGGCCGCGCCGTCGCGGATGTGGGTGCAGCACCACAACGGCATCTTCATCTCCGACGACGAGGGCCGCAACTTCCGTGAGATAACGAACGTCGAGCCGTCGGTGTTCGGCTTCGCCGCGGCCGTGCATCCGCGCGATCCGGACACGGCTTGGTTCGTGCCCGAGATCAAGGACGAGAAGCGCATCCCGGCGCACGGCCGCCTCGTTGTCACGCGCACCCGTGACGGCGGCAAGTCCTTCGAGGTTTTGCGCCGCGGGCTGCCGCAGGAGCACGCCTACGACGTCGTCTACCGGCACGCGCTGGCGCTCGACGAAACGGGCACGCGGCTTGCCATGGGCTCGACCACGGGCGGGCTCTGGGTGAGCGAGGACCAGGGCGACAGCTGGACGATGGTCTCGCACACGCTTCCGCCGGTCTATGCGGTGCGATTTGGCTGACGCATCTCCGGCCGATCATGATCGACCCCGGCTGGCGCGGCCGTTCCCGCAGAACCTCCTTGCTTGCACGAGTTCTGAAGGAACAGTTTTGCCAGTGATGAAGCGAAAGAGTCGTTCTGCCGGTTTCGGTCAGCCCGGAAATGTCAATGCTCGGCTCCCATCCGATTGATCAATGGTGACTTCGAGCTCAAACGGGTGCAGCGAGGCAACCCGGAAGATTGCGGGACCGGGGCCGAACCACGTTCTGGCTGGAGTGGGGTCGGTGAGGCTCTCGATAGAAATTCTCTCGGAATGACCATTGATGTGCCACAAAGTGGCTTCGCCTCGCCAACGAAAGACGGTCCCGTACTGTAGCCAATAGCCGCCGAAGTAAGTCGGGTGTCTGAAAGCGAAGTGAAATGCTTGTGGTCTGGATGCGATCAGATCGCTTTCGGACTTCAGCAGTACTTTGGCATACACGTTCGTCTGGCGCTGGGGATCGTGAACGAATCCGCGGATGACCCATGGGCGTGATGGTGTCTCGAGTTCAGGTGGCCAGTCTTTGCGGCGACCGAAGAAGTCATGCATGAAGCTGAAAGCGGCCGGGATCATTGTGCGGCTGCGGATGA
>CAYWBX010000487.1:0-3528 GCA_964456015.1 uncultured Hyphomicrobiaceae bacterium
CGCAGCGTGGCGCGGCCCGCCGTGAGGCGGCCGAGCCGCACTCTGGCCCGCACTGTCGTTGCTTCGGCCGCCTTCGAATCGCCACCTGCAAGCGTCGCAGCGAGGGCCCCGAGGGCACCTAACCTGCCGTTGCTCAACTCAAGGAATGGACTGGCATCCAGATCGCTGCCGTCCAGCGAGAGCGCGATGAGGCGCGTTCCGCCCGACCAGCCGAACGTCGCCTCGCCCGACAGACTGTTGCCGCCGACCCGTAAGATCAGGTCACGAGCCGCCACGCGTTCCCGCCCGAAGGCGAGCTTGCCTTGAAGCGAGAACGGACCGTCCTCACGTACCGCGGCGCTTCCGGAGTTGCGCAGCAACCAACTGGCGAACTTCGCGAGGCTCACGCCGCGCAGGCTGACTTCGCCGTCATACCAGGCAAGCGGGCTGGCGGCGGTCAGGACGCCGGAGGAGTCGAAGCGGGTGCCACCGGGGAGACTGGCTGCCGCTCGGATCGTTGTGGGACCTCCGGAGCGGTCAATTGCCACGTCGAGACCGCTGGCGATGTCGCCGCCGAGCGTCGCTTGTTCGAGAACGAAACGCATTCGCGACTTGCCGCGCGTCGGAACGACGCTCTCAAGCCCTCGAAGCAACCGGTTGATCAGGTCGACGACCGATGTTGCCTCGGTCCTGCCAGCGATCCGATCGAGATCCAGCCATTTTGAAGTGAGTTCGAGCGTCGAGAGGCCCTGTTCGTGCCATGCCAGGAAGCCGTTGCCGACGGCTAGCTGCGGCCGGCCGTCCTGTTCGAACGACAGCGCGATGTCCTTGATGCCCGCGCCGCCGGTGTCGGCTGTGAGCTCCGCCTTCAGGTCATAGACCGATGCCGTGCCGCCGGCCTTGTCGGCGCCGGTGCCGGCCGTGAGCGCGGTGAACGGCAGCCGCGCGGTGAGCTCGCCCCGCACGCGCGGCCTGTTGAAAAGGTCGCTTGCGGTCCCATCGACGGTAAAGACCGCCGCCGACTGGGGCGAGCGCACCGATGCCTTGAAGCGCACCGCCCCTTCGGCATCGGCCTTGGCAGTCGCAAGCCGCAGCTCGCGCGCCGCGCCGGCATGGGCATAGGCGACGTTCACCCGGTAGGGTCCGTCGAGGGCCGCCGCGGACACTTCGCCGTTGATGTGTTCGAAGCGCGTGCGCTCTTCGCCGTCGGGACTGAACACGAGCACGGCGCCGTTCGTGATTCGAACCTGATCCAGGGAGACGCCGGTCGGCACGAATGCGGGCGATGGCAGCAGCCGCCTTTCACCGAGCGCGCCCCAGTTGCCGCCGCCTGCCCCGTCAAGGACGAGGGTGAGGACAGGGCGGGTCAGCTCGATCTCGCTCGCTTTGAGCTCTCCCGCCAGCAACGCGCTGGCCGAGAGCCAGATGGTGAAGTCATCGGCGCGAAAGAGCGGCTCGCCAACGGCCGCGCGCGTATCGGCAATGCGGATTCGCTCGAAACGCACGTACGGCACCGGCAGCAGGCGCAAGTTGACGTGGCCGTCGACGCGCACGGCGCGGCCGAGGAGCCGCGTGGCCTCCTCCTCGAAGACGCCGCGATAGCGCGTCCAGTCCACGAAGACGGGAACCAGAAACAGCGCCGAAAGGAGACCGACCAGCAGCCCGCCAATGATGAGCAGAACTCTGTTCATTCGTGGACGTGACCTCGGACCCGGACCAGCGCAACCGGACGAGCCGCGACGTCGCGGACCGCCAATGCGCGCGTCGGGTTATGCCACAGAAACGACGCCTGTGGGACGGCGATGTTCGCCCGTCATTGGTTGTAGAGCAGCCCGGCGCAGCCAATCGCTAAACGACGGGGCAGAGCCCGCCGTCGACATTGATCGCCGTGCCCGTGATGTAGGACCCGGCGTCCGACGCCAGAAAAAGCGCAGCATTGGCAAACTCCTGCGCCGTGCCGAGGCGGCCCATGGGCAGCGATTTGCCCATCTGGGCATAATAGTCCTCAAGACTCTGATTCGAGCCTTTGGCCCGTTCGGCGGCGTGTCGGCGGACCCACTGGTCGCTCTCGATGCGCCCGACCAAGAGAGCGTTGACGAGGACATTGTGACGCGCGCCTTCGCCGGCGAGGACCTTGGTGAGGGCCATCCCGGCCGCGCGCGTTACGGCAGTCGGCGCGCCCTCCGGCGTCGGAGCCTTGGCGCCCGTGTTGAGGACATTGATGATGCGGCCGAAGCGGCGCGCCTTCATGCCTGGCAGCGCCGCCCGCGCCAGACGAATAGCGCCAAAGAGCTTGAGGTCGAGATCCGCCTGCCAGAGTTCGTCGCTGATGCTCTCGAACGGCCCGCGCTGCGATGTGCCGGCGTTGTTCACCAGCACGTCGATGTGCCCGAGGCCCGCCTCGGCCGCCTTGAAAATCCGCGTGCAGTCCTCGCTCTTCGAGACGTCGCCGGGAATGGTGACGACCTTCGTCTTGGCGACGCCTTCAATGGCGGCTTTGGCGTTGGCGAGCACGTCGGCGCGCCGGGCCGTTATGGCGACATTGGCGCCCGCTCTTGCGAAGGTCTGGGCGATGGCGAGGCCGATTCCAAGGCTTCCTCCGGTGATCAGCGCGTTGCGGCCGTGCATGGTGAACTGCATGGTATCTCTCTTTTCAGTCAATTGTGACGGCGGGTGTCCGCTGGGGAGAATAGGCCGCCGGGCCGCCTCAGCGCCAGACGGATCGCCGCGGCGCCAGTCCGGCCGCGCGTTCCGGCGACGGGTGACGGCGGCTGGTCCGAGGCCTCACTCATAGCCTTCGGCGATTGAGCGGCGCACCGCCGCCTCGAGTTCCTCTCTGTCGAGAAGTCCAACTGGATCCCGGCGGGTCGGGCCGAATCGGCGGGTGTGAATGAACCGCTCTCGCGCTACCGCTTCAAGACTCGCGAGCTCGGCGAGCGGATCGGCGTGGTCGTCGACCCTGAGATCGAGCATGGGGAAGTCGTCGTCGTCATGCACCAGCAAGGCGGCGGACTGCCGGCCGCGCTTGTCGCCGCCGGCCTCTTCTCCGGCGCGCATTGCCGCGAGCAGGCGGCGCGCGAAGGACAGGTCGCTGCGGGTCTCGTAGGTCCGCGCCGTCGCCTCGATCACCTCGGCGCTCGCCAGCATGTTGCCGGCGACCGAGAACGTGCCGCCGACGAGATGTCCGCACCACGGCACGCAGTCGGCGCCGGTGGCGGCCGCAAAGCGACCTTCGCGATCGAGGACATGCACCTGGCGGTGGTCTCGTCCCTCGTCAGCGGCAAGGAGCATGCGCACGGTGTCGCTGGCGCTTCCGCCAGCCGCCAGAAGCGCCAGTCCGCGTGGTCCGAAATAGGGATTGGTCAAGGCTTGCGTTGCGACGGCGCCCACCCCCGTCCTGATGTGAGGCACCCGCGCCCCGACCGCGAAGGCGCAGGTCGCGACGGCGATCCCGACCCGGCCTGTGCTGGTATCGCGTGCGATGATCGACCACGTCATGTGAGATCCCCCGAATGTCGGCTGTCGGCGGGGCCGCCCGATGCGCCGTCG
>CAYWBX010000488.1:0-3521 GCA_964456015.1 uncultured Hyphomicrobiaceae bacterium
GATGTCCTGCACTCGACCAACAACTTCCCCGAGTTCACCGGCCGCGTCTGCCCGGCGCCCTGCGAGGCGTCCTGCACGCTCAACATCGACGACCAGCCGGTGACCATCAAGACGATCGAATGCGCGATCATCGACAAGGGCTTCGAGGAGGGGTGGGTGCGGCCGGAGCCGGCCGAGACGAAGACCGGCAAGCGGGTCGCGATCGTCGGCTCGGGGCCGGCAGGGCTCGCCGCCGCCCAGCAGCTCGCGCGTGTCGGGCATGAGGTCCACGTCTACGAGAAGAACGCCTATCCGGGCGGCCTGCTGCGCTACGGCATCCCCGACTTCAAGCTCGAGAAGCCGGTCGTCGCGCGCCGGATCGCGCAAATGGAGGCCGAGGGCGTCGTCTTCCATTGCAACACCCATGTCGGCAGGGACATCACCGCCTTCGATCTCGAGGACGGGCACGACGCGGTGCTGCTCGCGGGCGGCGCCGAACGCCCATTCGATTTCTTCGAGAAGGCTCCGGGCCGCGACCTCGACGGCCTGCATTTCGCCATGGAATTCCTCCCGCAACAGAACCGGCGGGTGTCGGGCGAGCCGCTGCCCGCCGGGACGAAGGAGATTTCCGCCAAGGGAAAACATGTCATCGTCATCGGCGGCGGCGACACCGGCAGCGACTGCATCGGAACAAGCATCCGACAGGGCGCGAAGTCGGTCACCCAGCTCGAGATCATGCCGAAGCCGCCCGAGAAAGAGCAGAAAGCCCTGTCCTGGCCGCACTGGCCGGTGAAGCTGCGCATCTCATCCTCGCAGGCCGAGGGTGCGCGGACCGAGTATTCGGTCTCGACAACCGGCTTTGCCGGCCGCAACGGCAAGGTGGAGAAGCTGCTGTATACGCGCGTCGGTCCGGATCTGAAGCCGATCCCGGGAACCGAGGGCGAGCTGCCCGCCGATCTGGTCCTCTTCGCCATGGGCTTCGCGGGGCCGGTTGAGTCCGACTTCATCACGCAGCTCGAGCTGCCCATCGTCGCACGCGGTCGCTTCAAGGGTCTCGATGCCAGCGAGAGGGACTTTCGCATCAAGGGCAAGCGCAAGCTCTTTGCGGCGGGCGACATCCGTCGCGGGCAGTCGCTCGTCGTTTGGGCGATCCGGGAGGGCCGGCAGGCCGCGGCGGCCATCGATCGCGCGCTGATGGGGCGGACGGACCTGCCGCGTTAGCGGCGGGCTGCACTCGCTTCACAGACGCTACCCCAGCGGGGAAGCGCTTAGCGTCAATTTGCCAGCTCCCGTTGCGGCGTAAGTTATCGACCGCACGCAATTGCCGCTTGGGGTGCGGCGCGGCACGCAGGTCCGCGCATTCGATCGGCGCGCGGCACAACCTTCCCGGCCTCGTCTTGGATCGGATTTGAGGCAACTTGCGCTGACAAGCTCCTCCCGATCACAGGAGTTTGATGCAATTTCGGCGGAACACCTACGTATTCGCCTGCGATGCGGCGCGCTGGTTGAGGTGCAAGTCGACGCAGTCCTCCTGGCGCGCTTGCATTGGGCAACACCTCTCCCGTAGTGTGCCGTCCATGACAGTTCCACCCTAGGACTTGCAGGGCGCCCGTCGGATCGCGCACTGCGCACCCCGAAATCTCACTGCGCCCACTTGGTAGCCCGCACCGCGCCCCTGTTGCGCGCGCCGCTTCGCTGAGGCGCCGCGGTTCGGCGCGGATCATCGAAACTGCGCCCTTTCCTGCCCGCTTCGGCAGATGCGGCGTCACGCCGTGTGTCTTGCATCATGAGTTCGCTCAATCCACTTCTCACAAAGGTCTTCCGTGGGCCGCTCGACCTCAACGGGCCGGTTCTTGGGCGTCTGTTCTTCCTCTTCGAGTACGCGCGCTGCCTTCTTGAGCAGCGCGTCGACCCTTTCGATGCGCGCTTCGCCACAGACACATCGGCGCCGACGTTCGAGCGGGGACAGAAAACGTCGGTTCACTTCTACGTTCCGACGACGGCTTCGCTCATTTACGAAGTACTTCGATTGCTGCCGCTCGATCGCGGTCGATACTCGTTTGTCGACATGGGATCCGGAAAAGGCCGGGCGCTGCTCGTCGCCTCCGAGTTCCCATTCGCGAAGATTGTCGGCATCGAACTGTCAGCACACTTGCATCGGATTGCAGAAGAGAACGTGAAGCGCTTTCGGCCGGCGACGCAGCAGTGCACGAAGATCGAACTCCACTGCATGGACGCTCTTGATTACGTCTATGACGACAAGCCGCTGGTCCTTTTTCTGTTTGATCCGTTTGGCCGAGACGTTCTCAAAAGGGTCCTTGACACTCTCGAAGCATCGCTCCGGGCGGCGCCGCGCGATGCCTATGTTGTTTATGTCTATCCGCAATTCGAGGATCTTCTGCGGGGGTCCTCTCTTCTGCATCCCGTGACGGTGGGAGGACCGCGGTGGCGACCGTGGAGCCGCTACGCCATCTACGCAACCGCTGGCGTCTTGGGCCGCCTTGGGCAGAATGAGACAGGGCTGCCGCGCGCGGGCGTCAGGGAGGGCCAGGCCGCGTCCGCGCGCACCGCAGCCGATCCGCGCTCGGTTCCTGCATGATGCCGGTCGACACGCTTAGCCCTGAACACGCCACGTCGCACGCAAACTTCACGGTTCCAGCGTCCGACCCATCGTCCGGCTGGCGCTTGAGACCGTCGCTCGCCGGCCGGGTTCAGGACTGGGATGGAAGCTCGAATCTGTCCGCGGCACTATCGAAGAGCCGACATCCAGGCCGGTGCCGGAATGCCTGATTATGCGGCTCGCGGAGACAGTGACTGCGACGCCCGCGCAAAGCTTTCCGGCAGTGCCGTCAGGCTCATATTAGCCTCGCTCATGGCGTCGTTCGGGGCCGAGCGCCGGACGGTCCCAACATGCAGTTCATGACTTGCTGTCCGCGGGACAACGGCTAGTTTACCATTGGACGCACGTCGCCTGGAGTGCGGAGCGGGAGGACATAACGCCATGCGCAACAGCGACCATGCCATCATTCACGCCGCCGTGCAGGCGAAGCGCCAGCGGGATCAGCAAAGGGGCTCAGCGCCGGCAGACGGCCCGCAGCAGAAACCCGTGAGCGGGCTCGATAAGGCGATCACCGCCGGCCTCTGGCTCGCCGCCGCCGGCTCGCTCGCCGCGCTCATGGTGACCGGCTGAGGGATACGCCTTGACCGAGGTCCCGGCCGTCGGTCGCAGGATTTTCAGTTCTCGCGAAAGACCACGTCGCGGCCCTGTCGGATCGCAGGCATGACCATGACGAGCAGCAGCACCGCCGAGAGCAGCAGAAACCCCGCACAGATGGGCTTTTCGATGAAGATCGACCAGTTGCCGCGCGAGACGATGAGGGAACGGCGGAAATTCTCCTCGAGCATCGGCGCGAGGATGAAGCCCAGGATCATGGGCGCCGGCTCGCAGCCGATCTTCGGCAGGAGGTACCCGACGATGCCGAACACGGCCATGATGACCACGTCATCGACAGCGTTATTCACCGTATAGACGCCGATGCAGC
>CAYWBX010000489.1:0-3504 GCA_964456015.1 uncultured Hyphomicrobiaceae bacterium
TGTCCACCTATTCCATTCGAAGTTGTCCACCTGTTCCGGTCGAAGTTGTCCACTGATTCCGTATGGAAACTGTCCACTTTTTAGGGCTTACCCGGAATGCTGGACAACATCCCGGAACGATGGACAACATCCCGGAATCCATCCTGATGGAGTCTGAAGCGACACTGGCGATCGCTGGTAATGTAGCCTCCTCAAGTGGAGGAGGAAATCAATGCCAGCAAGGAGATTACCCGTGCGAAAAATACGCGAAGTATTGAGGTTGAAATTTGAACTGGGTCTGGATAATCGCCAGATCGCCCGAAGTTGTTCCATTCCGCACAGCAGTGTTGCCAATTATTTGAAGCGAGCCGAGGCGGCAGGTTTGGCATGGCCGCTGCCTCCGGATCTCAGCGACGCCGATTTAGAATCGAGGCTGTTTCCCATGGCGCCTGCAAATCCGGGAGGTCCTCTGCCGGATTTTACATCCATGCATGCGCAGTTGCTCCGCCACAAGCACCTGACGCTGGACCTGCTGTGGCAGGAGTACAAGCAAACCTATCCGGAGGGTTACCAATATAGCTGGTTTTGCGAGCTTTATGGCCGCTGGGCCGGCAAGCTCGATATCGTCCTGCGCCGCGAATACCGGGCCGGTGAGAAGATGTTTGTCGATCATGCCGGTCCCACGGTGCCGGTTACGGATCCCGACAGCGGCGCGGTTCGGGAGGCGTCGATCTTTGTGGCCGTCCTCGGCGCCGGCAACTATACCTTCAGCGAGGCCGTATGGAAGCGGGATCTGCCGTCTTGGATCGGATCCCACACGCGCGCCGTGGAGTTCTTTCAGGGTGTCCCGACCGTAACAATCCCGGACAACTGGAGGACGGGCATAAAGCATCCCTGCTATTACGATCCGGAACTGAATCCGACCTATCGAGACTGGGCCGAGCATTATGGAACCGTAATTATTCCCGCACGGGTGCGCAAACCCCGGGACAAGGCCAAAGTGGAAGCCGGCGTTCTTATTGTCGAGCGCTGGATACTTGCGGCCTTGCGCCATCGTGTCTTCTTCAGCCTTGTCGAACTGAACGGGGCGATTCGCGAGCTCCTGGTCAAGCTGAACCAGAGGAAGTTTCGCAAACTGGACACGACCAGGGAGAAGCTTTTTGAGGAGGTCGATCGGCCTGCTCTCAAGCCGCTGCCCACCCTGCCGTTTGAGTTCGCCGAATGGAAGGCAGCCAAAGTTCATCCGGACTATCACGTAGAGATCGATCGCCACTACTACAGCGTCCCGTATCCGTATGTGCATGAGAAGGTCGATGCCCGTTTTTCGGAAAAGACGGTTGAAATTTTCCACAAGGGACAGCGGATTGCGGCGCATGTTCGAAGCTATGTTGCCGGCCGGCACACCACCCTGAAGGAGCATCGGCCCCAAAAGCATCAGGACCTTGCGTGGACTTCGTCCTTGATGCGAGACAAAGGCCGGGAAGTGGGACCCGCCGCCGCCGATGTACTCCATAGAATCATGGAGGAGAGAAAACATCCAGAGCTCGGGTATCGCGCCTGCCTGGGCGTCTTGCGGCTCGGAAAACGTTATTCGAATGAGCGTCTCGAAGCAGCCTGTCGCCGGGCGATCGCGATGAATGTGTGTTCCTACAGGAGTATCAAGTCCATCCTCGAAAACTCCCTGGATCGGGATCCGCTGACTCCGGTGCAGATTCCGGTCGCTCATTCGGAGGTCCATCCCAATGTCCGTGGCGCCGGCTACTACCACAAAGAGGAGGTGGCCTGATGCTGCGCGAACAAACCTTCGAAAAACTGAACTCTTTGAAACTGCACGGGATGGCGCAAGCCTTCGAGCAGCAACTCGAGAATCCCGATGCCGCATCGCTCGGCTTTGAAGACCGCCTGGCCATGCTGGTGGAGGCGCAGTGGTTGTGGCGGGAAAACCAGGCCATCAAGTCCAGGCTGCGTCATGCCACGCTGAAAATGCCGGCTACGATTGAAGATATCAACTACCGTCATGCGCGGCAGTTGGAACGTTCCATGATCCGGAGCCTGTCAAGCTGCGATTGGGTGCGGCAGCACCATAACGTCTTAATCAGCGGTCCGGCTGGGATCGGAAAGACCTATATCTGTTGCGCCCTTCTGGATAAAGCCTGCCGGCAGGGGTTTTCCGCCCGCTATCTGTCGGCGCCCAAGTTCTTCCGCCGTTTGGGGATTGCCTATGCCGATGGGAGCTTTGACCGAATGCTTGCAAAACTCGCCAAAACAGATGTCGTTGCGATCGATGACTGGGGGTTGGCGCCGCTGACCGATATGCAGAAACAGCACCTGCTCGAAGTCCTCGATGATCGTTGCGGGGCCCGATCGACGATTGTGGCCAGTCAGTTTGTCATCGACAAATGGCACGACCTGGTCGGAAGTCCTACCCTTGCCGATGCGATCATGGAGCGGATGCTTTCCAACAGTTATCGCATCGATCTCAAAGGGGAGACCCTGCGATCGGTAAAGCGTGGCTTGAAGCCGGAGCCGCAGCCCGACGCAAAGGAGGACGCATGAACTCCTCTCCGCTGAGGCTCAAAAACACAGGAGGCTGGTTTGCCGCCGGTGCGGAGGTGCAGCAGGCGCTCGAGATTCTCAGCGAGGGAGCCTTCAAGGTCTTCATGCATATCTGCTTGAATGCCGAACGCGAGACCGGGATCCTGCATACAACTCAGGTCGAGCTGGCGCGCAATTTAAAGAAATCGCACGGCGCCATCCGGAAGTATCTGGGTGAAATGGAAGGGGCGGGCGTCTGTCAGAATCATTTCAGCCACAACCCGGTTGCCCGTGGATCCGTTCAAATCTCCCCGGCGTACTGGCCTTACGAAAGAGGGACCGCCGAGTCTCCAACGGAGGATGGGGCCGATAGATTCATCGCAGAAATAAGAAAAATGCTTGCAAAACGCGCCTGTGTTCGCACGTCCTTTTCTACAGCAGATGCGATCCTGGCACGGCGATGGTATCACGCCGCGGTTCCGCTGGAACGAATCGGGCAGGCTATCCTGTTGGGGTGTGCCCGCAAGTATGTCGCCTGGCGCAACAACCCGGCGGTTCAGGGCCCGATCTCCGCCTTGCGCTACTTCGAGCCCATCCTTGAAGAAATCGGAAAGCAAAAACTCGATCCCGATTATTGGACCTATCTGCGCTTCAGGATTCAGAGGCAAGAGAAGCTCTGGATCAAAAAACATCGAGAAGGGAACGAACCCGCTTCAAAAACAATAGATCTTGAGGATGGATCCGTGTGAGCACAATAGAAAACTCTTTTGCTCGGCAGGCGAATACTGCCATCGCATCGCTGTCCGGATTGAAAACCGGGGGTGCTTGGGGTAGCCCCCGGTCGAGATCGTCGATCCTGGAGCTTCCTGGTGCAGATTTTTTCGCGTGCCGCTCAGGTTGAGGGCCTCCATTGCCGTTTTCTCTTTTGTGGCCCTAACCAAGCGATCCATGGCCGCACTTCCATCTTCCATCGGGAACTTAGTCAAACTT
>CAYWBX010000490.1:0-3501 GCA_964456015.1 uncultured Hyphomicrobiaceae bacterium
TGCCGTCGATACTTCCCTTGCAGATGCAGAATGCTCATGTTCTGACCCGCTTGCACCCGGTTTTGCGGGATGGGTGGCGGTTCGATTTTGCCGGGCTCGCGCAAGGGGAGATAGGGACGCGCAGCCGATCTGGCAGGAGACGGCCGGTCGTCACCTCTCTCCATGGCCTTGTCGCCGAGGCCACACCTGCGGCAGACTGCTTCGGGCAGGCTCAAGCCGAGATCGATCGGGGCCGAGCGCCGGATCCGGCGGCACGACGCTGCGGCAGCGGAGGACCAGGCCCATGCAGCTCACGCAAGACCGGATCGCGCAGTTTCGCGAGACCGGCTATCTGCTGATCGACCGCTTTCTCCCTGAGGCGACGATTGCGCGCTACCGTGCCGCCTACATGGCGACGGTCGAGCGCCTCGCTGCGGACAATGCGCTGCGCAACGGGGCGGCCGCCGACGACAGCGATGCGTACGAGAAGGTCTACCAGTTGCGCACCGCACATCTGCTTCATCCGGCATTCGACGAACACATCCGCAATCCCGCTTTTCTCGACATCGTAGAGGCGCTGATCGGCCCCGACATTCAGCTCGTGCACTATCAGGGGCTCTATAAGCCGCCGCGCACAGGTGGAGCCGTCAACTGGCACCAGGATGACTTCTATTGGCCGAGCCAAGCGGGTACCGAGGGCTCGGTCAGCCTGTGGGTGCCGCTCGACGACGCCACGGTCGAGAACGGCTGCATGTGGTATGTGCCGGGCTCGCAGCATCGCATCCTCCCGCACGACCAGCTCTGGGACCCGCAGCAGCGCAAGGGCTTCTACTATGGCATCCCTTCGCTCTCGCCCGAGATGGCGCGTCGTGCGGTGCCCGCCACGGTCCGCGCCGGCGGCATCGCCATCCACGCCGGCAGCCTTGTGCACGGATCAAAGCCGAACCACTCGGAGCATCCCCGACGCGCGCTCGCCTCGCACTTCATCAATCCGCGGCTGCGCGAGCCGGGCGGCGTCTTCAAGAACGTCGCGCCCGAGACAATACCGATCCTGCGTCGCTCGGCATGACAAGCACTTTGGCGCGCCGGCGAGCTTAAGTGGCGGCAGGCGGCGACACGCTCGCCGCAGCGGGGGCATCGCTTTCCAGCCTAGACAGATTGACGTGCAGGCCACTTGCAATGGGGGCACCCAATCGTGACCAGTCAAGACTGTGTGCGGGCCGCGGCCGCCATGTTCGCGTGTGTGTGCGCCCTGATCCCCGCCTTCGGTGCGCCGGCGCATCTCGGCGGTGTCACGTCCGCCTGGGCGCAGTCGAGCCCGGCCGAGGCGGCGCGGCCGCCGGTCTCGATCGCCGTCCTCGTTTCCTCGCGCACGGACGCCTGCTTCGATACGGGCGAGGTGGCGGCGACTCGCAAGCTCGCCGCACAAGAGGTCGAGCGGCTCAACAAGAGCGGCGGCATCGCCGGACGTCCCATCCGCATCCGCGTTCTCGACGATCGCCGCGAGGACGACCTCGCCATTGCGCACGTTCGCGAGGCGATTTCCGATCCTTCCATGCTCGCCATCGTCGGCCTGTCGGGGACAAACCGGGGAAAGGCGGTCTTCGACGCACTCTCCCTTGAGATCAAGCAAAGCGCCGTTCCGTTCATCACCGCCCTCACGCTCACCAGCCTCTTCCAGGAGCATCCGAACGTCTTCACCATGCGCGCCTCGCAGGAGCAGGAGCGAATCCCGACGCTCGTTCAGTTCGTCGTGCATTCGGGCGCGAAGCGTCCGGGCTTCATTGGTCTCTCGAGCGCCCTCCTCTCGCAAGCCATGCGCGAAGGTCTCGAACGCGCGCTTGGCGACGGCGCCATGGTCATCGACCGCGGCCTCGCGCTCAAGGACAACCGGCTCGACCCGGCCGAGGTCGACGCCGCCGTCCGTGACGTCAAGGACAGGTCGCCCGATCTCTTGTTCCTGAGCGTCGGCAGCCAGCGGACGGCAGACGTCCTGCGCCGCCTCCTCAGCGCCAACGCCACGCCGCCCGTCTTCCTGACGGGCCGCCTCGCCGGTCTCCCGCCGGATCTCCTGAAGGCCTGGCCGAACGACATCTATGAACTTGCCTGGGACAGCATCCCGGAGGTGTCCAACGAGCGCTTGAGGCAGCGCATCTCACGCGCCGCGCAGCAGGACTGGAGCTTCGAGGGGCGCCGGAACGAGGAGGCGCCCGGCTGGCGCACCGGCGGATGCAAGGCGCGCCCGGCGGAGGAGAAGCCGGATCTGCTTCGGCCCGCCAATCTGCGCGCCATTGAGATTGGCACCCAGTACGCGGACATCGTCGGCCTCGTCGCGGAGGCGGCCAAGAGCGCACCATCCGGCTCGGATGCGGCGCAGCTGCGCGCGCATGTGATCGAGAAGCTCGGGACGTCCTTCGCCGCCGGGCGCGGCGCCTTCAAGGGTGGCTTCGAGAACTGGTCCTTCCACCCTCAATCCCGGGCTGCCGCGCGCTCGCCCTTCATCGTGGTTCAGCCGAAGGGCCTCGGGCGCGTCCAGCTCGCGCCCATCCAATTCGCCCGCGCCAAGGATTCGATGCGGCGCCTCGAGGCGCTTTATCTGGACATCGACATGATCCGGACCCACCGCGTCGACGACAACGAGAAGTCCTTTTATGCCGATTTCTACGTGTCGATGCGCAGCAGCGCCAGCGCTACGATTGACCAGATCGACTTTACCAACGCCTTCCTCGACCCCAAGACCAACGACCGGCAACTGACGGTGCGCACCCTCCATGGCGGCGGCAGAAGCGACATCTATCCGGAGGGAATGCGGATTTACCAGGTGTCGGGCAGGTTCACGTTCGAGCCGAGGCTTCAGACCTATCCGTTCGACACGCAGCGGTTCTCAATCGACATTCAGCCCAAGAAGGGCGATGCCGCCTTCATCATCCAGCCGCCGCCGGCCGAGCTCCGCGACCAGCAGATGAGCACCGACGGCTGGGACATCATCGGTCAATATGTGGGCACCGACGAGGATTTTGTCCCGATCATTGACGCGCGCACGCTGGAGCCTTCGGTCGTGCCGTTCTACAAGGCGAGCTTCGTCTGGGAGATGCGGCGGCAGACCACCGATTACTTCCTGCGCGTGGTGATCCCGCTCGGCTTCATCCTGCTCGTCGCCTATCTCTCGATCTTCATCCCCATGTCGCATTTCGAGGCGATCATCACGCTGCAGGTCACGGCCCTGCTCTCGGCCGTCGCGCTCTATCTGTCGCTGCCGAAGCTCGATGCCGACACGGCGACCCTTTCCGATCGGATCTTCCTTTTCGACTACATGCTCGTCAGCCTGATGGTCGGCATCTCGATCCTGCGCATCTCAGGCTTCGTCGGAAAGCGGCTGTGGCTGAGGCGGCTGCTTGGCCTTGCGCACATGGTGCTCATCCCGCTGCTCATCGCCGGCGCCGCCTGGTATGTCTGGACCATGAGCCTCGCCGACGGGTGATCCCGGGCACGTCGCCGTCGGCGGCTGGCGCCACCAGCCGG
>CAYWBX010000491.1:0-3491 GCA_964456015.1 uncultured Hyphomicrobiaceae bacterium
CAGTCCGCCTGATGCCGATTTGGCCAGCGTCCCGGCCAGCGGCGGCGAGTGACGCCGCGTCATGACGAGCCCAGAAGCTCCGAACGCTGCGGCGGATCGGAGAATCGCGCCGACGTTGTGCGGGTCCGTGACCTGATCGAGAACCAAAAGTGGGCCGGCGGTCGCGGCACGTTCCGCAAGCGCCTCGAGCGCCGGCTCTTCGAGCGGTCGCGTCTCGAGGCACACTCCCTGATGGACGGTCCCGGGCCCGAGAAGCTGGTCAAGAACTGCCGGGGTGACGTGGGTTGGCTTGGCGCCGCGCGTTGCGATGGCGGCCGCCAGCCGATGGCCGGCATTCTCGGTGAGGTGCAGCTTCAGGATCTTGCGAGCGGGATTGAGCAGCGCGGCCTCGACGGCGTGGATGCCGAAGAGCCGCACGACATCGGGATCGAGCGTGTGATGGCTTCGCGGCTCAGATCGCAAGCGCCGTCCGTTGCGGGATTGGCTCCGCCGCTGGTCATGCATGGTTCGGTCGCGCTCTGTTGTTCATTGCTTATTGACTCGGTAGCGAGCGATCGTCCGCTCAAGTCCCGTGGCGAGGGGCGTCGTCGGAATGTTAAGCAACCGGTTGGTGATCCCGGCCCCAAGGAATCCGCCGCTGCCCGTTACATGCGCCTGCATTCCATCTGCTCCAATTCGGGAGGGCCGGTCGTGTCCGCCAGCCGCAAATGTAATTTGCGCACCAATCAGGCGCCAGCGCGCGCCAGACGCCTGACTTTGCGGGGGGCTGCAATCCAGATCAGCAGCGTCGAGGCCACGCACATGGCCATGGCGAGCAAGCACGCGTTGTCATAGCTGCCGGTGCGGTCGAAGATCGCGCCGAAAGCCCATGGTCCCAAGGCGGCGCCCGACGACCCGAAAACCGCGAGCACTCCGAAGATCCGGCCATAGTTGCGGCCCTGGAACAAGTCGGCCGGGATCGCACCAATGGCCGGTGTCATGCCGTAGCCGAGAAAGCCCTGGGCGATGATCATCGCCCAGACCAGAGCCGGAGTTGGCGCGCGGGCAAGCAGAAACATCGCAATGTAGCAGATCAGAAAGCCCGTGCAGGCGAGCGTCCAGACCCACTCGCGACCAACGCGATCGGCGAGCGTCCCAAGAACGAGCTGGCCTGCGACGCCGAACAGCGGCACGAGGCCCAGTGCCCATGCCGAGAACGTGGAGCTGAAGCCCAGATCCAGGAGGTATTTCGTCTGGTGCACGAGAATTGCGTACCAGACGAAGAGCCCCATGAAGAATCCAAGGCCGAAGCACCAGAAACGGAGAGTCCGTGCAGCGCCGGCAAGCGTCCAGTCGGTCGCTGCCCACGCCGTGTCGACAATGACGATACGTCGTGTGATGGCATCGCCATCGCTGACGGGACCGCCATCGGGCGCCAGTCCGAGCATCTCCGGCCGGCGGCGTTGGAAAAGCACGTTCATGGGTACGATCAGCAGGACCAACACTGCAGCCATGACGTAGCAACCGGTCCTCCAACCGCCGCGGTCGATGAGCTTCTGAAGCTCGGGCATCAATACGATGGAGATGAGACCGGCGCCCCCGCTCACGATGCCGATGGCCAATCCGCGTCGTCGCTCGAACCAGCTCGGCAGAAAGACAAAGTGCCCATTGTAGGCGAACGCCGTGCTACCGCCGATCACCATCAGACCGAGCGTCGCGTAAAAGTGCCACGGTTCGCTCGCAAGGGTCGTCAGAAGGAATCCGACCGCGACCGCAATGGCGCCGCCGGATAGCACGATTTCCGGTCCATGCTTGTCGATCCACGCTCCCAGCATCGGAAACGAGAGCGCCGCCACGATGAACCCCACGGAGAAGACCGAGGCGGTCAACCCGCGCTCCCACCCGAACTCGTTGATGATGGGTGGAAACAGCAACGAGAACATCGTGCGCACGCTTGCGCCCATGCCGAGGGTGACAAACCCCACGGCGACGATGATCCACCCATAGTAGAAGGGCAGAACCCGCGAAAGCGTCTTGGGTAGCGAGTGCAAATGGGTGGCTTTCCTTTAGGAGGGAAACAAGCACTTAACATATCCCGCTCGCAGCGGTCAGTCGCGACCATCAAGCCTCGGTCGCGGGGCTGGCGGCGGCCGCTTGACGGGCATCAGGATTTGCGTCGGTTGCCATCCTGCCGCAGACTTCATGGCGATGCCGGGCGGTGCCTCCGTGATTGCGACGCGCGAGCGCCCGCCAGCGGAGCCTGGCTAACCGATCTGCGCCCTGAGGTACCCTTTGGAGCAAAATTCCATGCGACCACTCGAGTTCGGCTGGTTCCTGCCCACCCGCGGTGACACCGACGATTACGGCACACCGCTCAAGATTGCCGCCGGCGCCGAGATGTTCGAGCGGGTTACGCGCGCGGCGGAGGACACCGGCTTCGAGTACATGCTCATTCCGGTCGGTCATCAATGCTGGGACGCTTGGATGACCGGCGCGCTGATGATCGGGCGCACCCGAAAGATCAAGATGCTGGTGGCGGCGCGGCCGGGCTACATCAATCCCGTTCTGCTCGCCAAGATGATCGCAACATGCGACCAGCTTACGGGCGGGCGAATCTCAATCAATCTCATCGCAGGGCAAAGTGAGGTCGAGAACGTCGCCGAGGGCATCAAGCTCAGCAAGGAGCAGCGCTACGAAGCGATGGACGAAGAGGTGACGATCCTCAAGAAGCTTTGGGCTTCCGGCGGCAGGCCGACGGATTTCTCCGGCAAGTACTACACGCTCAAGGGAGCAGAGCTGCCCGTGCTTCCCTTTCAGCAGCCTCATCCGAAGTTCTATTTGGGAGGCGGATCGGCTCAGGCGGCAGAAATCTCGGCCAAGCACTCGGACGTCCATCTGTTCTGGGGTGACACCGTGGAGCGCATCGCACAGAACATCGCCAAGTTGCGAACGCTTGCCGCCCGGCACGGGCGCGAGGACAAGCTCGGCTTCGGGATGCGGCTTCAAATCATCTGCCGGGAGAGGGAAGCTGACGCCTGGGAGGCCGCAGACGGTCTCGTTCGGAACGTGACGGCGGAACGCGAGCGGTACATCCGGGAGCACTACGCAATATCGGTGGCCAATCAGCGAATCCAGCAGTTGCGCCGCGAGAAAGGCGATCTCATTCAGCCGAACCTGTGGTCGGGTCTCGCACGGGCCCGTCCGGGCGCCGGAATCTGTGTGGTCGGCAATCCGGTGCAGTGTGCCGACGTGCTCCAGCAGTTCATCGACATCGGCTGTCATTCCTTCTGCTTGTCGGGCTACCTGCACGACGAGGAGTGCTGGCGCTTCAAGAATTGGGTCCGTCCGATTCTCGCCGAGCGCAATCGGGGCCGAATGAGCGCCTAAGTCCCGGAGACCGACGCGGAGCGAGCGGGGGCGGGCCGCCGAGGGGTCCAGTCGAGCCGCGGGAGTCGCAGGTCGGCGGCAAGGAGCCTTAGCCCGCAGCGGCCTCGAGTTCGCGCAGGACCTCG
>CAYWBX010000492.1:0-3486 GCA_964456015.1 uncultured Hyphomicrobiaceae bacterium
CAACGCTTCCGCGCCGAGGAGGAACACATCCGGACGCGGTTCTTGACGGTCTAGCGTGCCGCCCCCGGACCCGCGTTGCGGAAGTGAAACGATCGCACGGGCGTCTGCATCTCCAGACGCCGGAGCGCTGCTGCCGCCGCGCCTGATAGTTGGGCGCGCCCGTACCGGGCTCGCGCAGCACAAAACCGGCCAACCTGCCGGGGGCAGACAGAACGCACGATCCCTGGTGAAGCAAGGTCAGACCCGTCAGCGCGGAAGGTTCCAGCCCGTCGTTCCTGTCACAAAGAGTCGCCCGCCGTCTTTCAGGTGCGCTTCAAGCCAGCCTCTCGAATTTGCGAAAGCGTCTGACGGGGAGTGAGCGCCTCGGGGTCGACCTTGACCTCGATGATCGCCGGCTTGTTGGCGGCAAGCGCGCGTTCGAAGGCGGGCTTGAAGTCAGCCGTGCGCTCGACCGTCTCGCCGTGTCCGCCGAAGGCGCGCGCGTAGGCCGCAAAGTCCGGGTTCCTGAGCTCGGTGCCCGAAACCCGCCCGGGATACTGGCGCTCCTGGTGTGCGCGGATGGTGCCATACATGCCGTTGTTGGCGATGATCGTCACCACGTTGAGGCCGTACTGCACGCAGGTCGCGAACTCCTGCCCGGTCATGAGGAAACAGCCGTCGCCGGCGAAGTTGACGACCGTGCGGGTCGGGTCCTTGAGCTTGGCCGCGATCGCCGCCGGCAGCCCATAGCCCATGGAGCCAGACGTCGGGGCGAGGCAGGAACGATAACCTTTGTACTGGGTGTAGCGGTGAACAAAAGCCGCATAGTTGCCGGCGCCGTTCGAGATGATGCCGCCTTCCGGCATCATGTCCGAAACGAGGCGCACGATCTCGGCGAACTGCGCCGAGCCGGGCGTGGCGATGGGCTTGAGGCTCGCGAGGTAGGCCTCGTTGAGCTCGCGCGTGATGCCGCTCCACGGCGTCGACATGGGCTTCGGAATGGTATCGAGAAGATCGGCGAAGGCGCCCGCGGTCGCGTTGATCGGCAAATCGGCGCGATAGACCGAGCCGAGTTCGCGGCCGGACGGATGCACATGTACGAGCGTCTGCTTCGGGTTCGGGATGTCGATCAGCGTGTAGCCTTGCGTCGTCATCTCGCCGAGCCGGGCGCCGATGACGATCAGCAGGTCGGCGTTGCGCACCGCCGCCTGCAGCTTCGGCTCGATACCGATGCCGCAATGGCCGGCATAGCAGCGATGCCGGTTGTCAATGTAGTCCTGGAAGCGGAAGGCGGCGGCGACCGGCATGTCGAAGCGCTCGGCGAAGGCTTCGACCTGCGTCTGGATCTTCCGGCTCCAGCCCGGCCCGCCGACGATCATGAGGGGGCGCTTGGCACCGGCAAGCAGCGACTTGAACTCCGCGCTGTCGGCGGCCGACGGGGCCGGGCGGGCGATCCGCGCCGGCTTGACGTCGCTGGCCTCGCCTCTGGCCGAGAGCATGTCCTCCGGCAACCCGAGCACGACGGGCCCCGGCCGGCCGTTGAGCGCGGTGTGATAGGCGCGCGAGACGTACTCCGGAATGCGCGCCGTCGAGCGGATCACCGCCGCCCACTTGACGAAGGAGCTGAACAGAGACTTGGTTTCGATTTCCTGGAAGGCCTCGCGGTCCTCGTGCCGCTCGCCGGGGAGGCCGAGGAACATGATCATCGGCGTCGAATCCTGCTGCGCGATGTGCAGGCCTGCCATCGCGTTGGCGGCGCCCGGGCCGCGTGTCACCATGCAGATGCCGGGCTCGCCGGTCATCTTGCCCCACGCCTCCGCCATGATCGAGGCGCCGCCTTCCTGGCGGCAGATCACCGTTTTTACTCGGTTGGAATCGTGGAGGCCGTCGAGCGCGGCGAGGAAGCTCTCGCCCGGCACCGTGAAGACGGCGGATGCGCCTTGCGCTTCGAGTTGATCGGTGAGGATCTTGCCGCCATGCCGCATGGGGGTCTCTCGCGAGTTGGGAGTTCCGGATGTCCGAGCCAAGGTATCCTACAGCCTTGCGCGGCGGGCAACTGGCGGATTCACGGTCTTCGTCGGCGGATTTGCTGCCGGCAAGGGAACGCGCCGAGGATGCCCCCTGCGTTCGAGTGAAGTCAGCTCGGTGAGCAGGGCTCAGCGCCCCGACAATTTCGTTGCGGCAAGATCAGCGATCAATCCATCGGCCCGGTCCAGTTCCTCTCATCCAGCACGCCGAGCAGCGCGGAATCGCTGCTGGCGGCGGACGCCAGGTTCTTCAAGCCAAGCTCGAGCGTGTAGACGCGCCTGAAGCCGCGCCGCCGCAGCTCATCGGCGGCATGTCGGCTGCGCTGTCCGATCAAACAGAAGACGAGGATCGGCTGGTTCTTCTTGACCTCGAGATGCCGCAGCGCGGCGCCGTCGAAACCCATCCCGCCGTCGGTCGCTCCCGCACCCGGAAACGTCGTGTCGTAATAGGCGCGCAGGCGCGACGCGCACGCCGGACAGACGAGCGTCGCGCGCTTTCCGTCAATCTCGAGTTCGCTTGTGGAGCGCACATCGACAAGGTGTGGCCGCATCCGCGCGAGCCATCCGGCGAGCCCCTCGCTCGAGCGCGAGAGAGCCTCTTGCCCGGCCCCTTCGCCGCTCCACAACGGGGGGAGGAGGGCGAGCAGTGCCATCGAGGCTGCGAGGTGCCAGGGCGCGGTCAATGCTGACCTCCCTTGCTTGACGTGATGGATGATAGTCTCGCTGGCTGATTGATGGTCTGCAAGCGAAAGTTAAGGGGGACGCCTTGCGGGCCACAGCCCGCTTGCGCCGATGGAACGCAAGCGATGGATTTCAGCCGGTCTGCGGTCGGGCAGGGCCGTTGGCGCTGCGGATCATATCTGCGCACGGGCGCCGGACGGGATGCGACACGCTGAGATCGGAGCGCGCCCTCATGCCTTGAACCCGAGCGACCGGGCGATGATGTTGCGCTGGATCTCGCTCGTGCCCTCGCCAATGACATAGAGAAGGGCATCGCGGTGGATGCGTCCGACCGGATACTCGCGCATGATGCCGGCGCCGCCGAGGATGCGGATCGCCCGCTCGCTCACCGACACCGCCGTCTCGCTGGCGACGAGCTTTACCTTGGCGGCCATCGCCGGCTCGAGCGTGCCGCGGTCGACGTGCCAGGCGCCGTGATAGACGAGCCAGCGCGCCGCCTCGAGCTCGGCCGCCATGTCCGCGAGCTTGTGCGCGATCGCCTGATAGTCGCCGACGCGGCGGCCGGCGACGAGACGCTCCTCGGCGTAGCGGCGTGCGGCCTCGAAGGCCGCGCGCGCCATTCCGATGCAGTTGGCGGCGACGCCGACGCGATTCTCGGAAAGCGATTCGAGGATGACCGGATAGGTGCCGGCGCGTCCGCCGAGCAGGCCGTCGTCCGGCACGAACGCCTCGGCGATGTGGATGAGGCCGGTCTCGGAGCTGCGGATGCTCTCCTTCTTGAGCTTGCCCAGCCTGAAGG
>CAYWBX010000493.1:0-3485 GCA_964456015.1 uncultured Hyphomicrobiaceae bacterium
GTGCACGCAGACCGTCGGCCGCCGGATGCTCGCCGCCGGAAAGGGCGCGATCGTCAACATCGCCTCGATGAGCGGCTCGTTCGGCCAGGCGCTGCGCGGCGCCTATACGCCGTCGAAGGCCGGCGTCATCGGCCTGACGAGCCTTACCGCCGTCGAATGGGGCGGCCGCGGCATCCGCTGCAATGCCATCAGCCCGGGCATGATCCGCACACCGGCGCACACCGAGGCCTACAGCAACCCGGCCGTCGTCAAGGCGCGCGAGGCGATGGTGCCGCTCGGCCGCACCGGCACCGGCACCGACATCGCCGACGTCGTGGTCTTCCTCGTCTCCGACGCCGCCCGCTACATCAACGGCGCCAACATCCCGGTCGACGGCGGCATCACCAAGGCGCTCGTTGCGCTGATGCCGCTGGCAACCGCCAACGGCGACGTGACGACGACGCTCGCCCAGCTTGGACTGAAGTGAGAAAAGCGACGGCGGGCGTGGCGCGGAGTTCCGCGTGCCGCGCCCCACCTGCGCGCTTACTGCTCGGCCTTGATGTTGGCGGCCCGCGCCACCTCGCCGAGCGTCTTCATCTCGCGCTCCATGAAGCGTCTGAGCTCCTCGGGTCCCATCAGGTCGGCGAAGATGCCCTGCTGCTGAAAGCGCGGCTGAAGCTCGGGGGCAAGCATGGCGTCGCGGAATGCATCGTGTATCTTCTTGACGATCGCCTGCGCCAGCCGCGCCGGACCGATCACCGCGTAGCGGTCCTCGATCTCGATGCCGGGATAGCCGGCCTCGGCCATTGTGGGAAGATCCGGGAACATCGGCGAGCGCTTGACGCCCGTGGTCGCGAGGGCGCGGAGGCTCCCCGCCTGAATGTGCGGGCCCGCCGAGATGACATTTCCGAAGATCACCTTGATCTGGCCGCTCACCGCGTCCTTGAGCGAAGCGCCGGAGCCCTTGTAGGGCACGTGCACCATGTCGATGCCGGCCTTCATCTTGAGGAGTTCGCCGGTGAAATGCTGCCCGCCGGCCACTCCCGATGTCGCATAGAACACCTTACCCGGGTTCGCCTTCGCCTCATTGACGAGATCGGCGAGCGTCTTGGCGGGAAACGTCGGGTGCACCGCGATGACGTTCGGCGAGTTGTTGAGGTTGATGATGAAGGAGAAGTCGTTGAGCGAATCGTAAGGGAGCTTCTCGTGCACCGACGGATTGGCGGCATGCGTGCCGATCAGGATCATGCCGATGGTGTGATCGTCGGTCGCCCGCGCCACCATCTCGGTGCTGATGATGAACGAGGTGCTGGGGCGGTTCTCGATGGTGAGCGGCTTGCCGAGCTTCTCGCTCACGAAGTTCTGGACGGTGCGCGAGAGCGTGTCGATGCCGCCGCCGGGCACGACCGGCAGCAGGAAGCGGACGGGCCGCGTCGGCCAGTCCGATTGCGCAACGGCCGCTCCGGGCGAGGCGAGGCCTGCCAGCGCGACGATGGCGGCAACAAGGAAATGTCTCATGGGCGTCCTCCGATGGCCGCCCCGCATGTTGGCGAAGCGCACGGCTGCGCCGTCGCCTGCTGATCTGAGGACAGGCGACATGCGAGCCGCACTTCGGGGCTGGCGCGCGAGGCCCGTCCGGCCTCGCTGAAGAAGCCTAGCACGCTCACCGGGCACGCGTGCTCTCCTGCCGGCGCAACGGTGCCCTGCCGAAGAACGACCGCGACATCACTCGCGGAACGCGCGGGCGCTCAGATGACGCCCTGATCCTTGAGCCGGCCGATCTCGGCGTCACTGAGACCGAGAAGACCTTTGTACAGCTCCTCGGTGTGGGCGCCCATCGGCGGCCCGAGCCACTCGACCTTGCCCGGCGTATCGGAGAGGCGCGGCACGACGTTCGGCATCGCGATTTCGCCGACGCGCGGGTCCTTCATCCTGAGGATGTTCTCGCGCGCAGCGTAGTGCGGGTCCTTGAAGATGTCGGAGATCGAGTAGACCGGCCCGCACGGCACCTGGAACTTGTCGCATTCCTTGATGCAGTCCTCCAGCGTGAAGGTCTTGGTCCACCGCTCGACCCAGGCGTCGACGTCTTTGCGCTCTCGGTCCCGGTCCGCGATCTTCTCCCAGCGACCGCCCGGTGCTGCGAGCTCCGGCTGGCCCTGCGCCTCGGCGAGCCGCGCGAAGATTTTGTCGGACGTGCAGGCGATGGCGATCCACTTGCCGTCCTTCGTGGGGTAGTGGCTGTGCGGGCACACGTTCACCGTACCCGGCCCCATGCGCTCGCGCTGATAGCCCTTGTAGGCGTAGGCCGCGGCGAGTTCATCGAGGATGCGGAAGATCGGCTCGTAGAGGCCGATGTCGATGAACTGGCCGCGCCCAGTCATGTCGCGGGCGCGCAGCGCGAACATGACCCCGAGCGCCCCGTAGAGCCCCGCCATGTAGTCGGGGATCGTCGCCGAGCCCGGCGTCGTCGGAGGAAGCTCGGGAAAGCCCGCCAGATAGGAAAGGCCGCCGAAGGCATTGCCGATGCGCCCGAAGCCGGGCCGCGGCGCATAGGGCCCCGTCTGCCCGAAGCCCGAGATTCGCACCATGATGAGCTTGCCGTTCTCCTCCTTGAGCGTGTCCCAGCCGAGACCCCACTTCTCGAGCGTGCCGGGCTGGAAGTTCTCGACCAGCACGTCGGCTTTGCGGATCATGCGCTTGAGGAGCTCGGCCCCTTCCGGCTTCCGCAAGTCAAGCGTCGCGACCCTCTTGTTGCGCGTCTCCTGCAGCCACGGCAGCGAATCGCCAGACGGAGTCGGAGTGCCGAATTTCCTGAGCGCGTCGCCGACCTTCGGCAGTTCGAGCTTCCAGACCTCGGCGCCGAACTCGGCGAGCTGCGTCGAGCAAAACGGCCCGGCAAGAAAACTCGACACGTCGATGATGCGGATGCCTTGCAGCGGCTTCACGGTTGGATGCGGCGACGGCGGGATCGCGGACATGGAAGCGTCCTTTCTGGATGCAAGAGGCAGGGCAGCCTCGGGCGCGCTGGCTCGCCACCAGTCCTTCGACCGGCAGCCGACAATGTCCGGACAGCAATACATGGCCTGCTGGTTGCTGCCAACGGGCGCGCGTCGCGCGTGGCCGGCGCACGCCATGCAGAAATCGCAGAAACCGATGCGGACCGACGACCGACGCGCAGGCCGCTCGCAGGAACGGACCTCGCCGCGCTCGCAACGCGGCCCGCGGACGGCGCCGACAACGGTCGGATCGGCGGATCGGCGGGTTGGGATGCCGGCGGCCGGCGTCAGATGCCGCACTGTCCCGTCTGGGCACCTTTCGCCGGTAGCGCCGTCAGCTCGGACGCCAGGATCGGCCGCCCGAAATGGAAGCCCTGCATGTAGGTGATCCCGGCCTTTTCGATAGCGCGCGCCACCGCCTCGTCGGTCACCCACTCGGCGACCGTCTCCAGGCCGAAGGTCTCGGCGATCTCCACGAGTGACTTGATGAAGACCTGGTTGGTCGGCTCC
>CAYWBX010000494.1:0-3485 GCA_964456015.1 uncultured Hyphomicrobiaceae bacterium
GTCGAGGCACGCCTGATTGCAGGCGATGCAGACGTTGATCTCGTCCGCGGCGCCCCGCCGCGCCTTGGCGACGAAATCGGGGTCGGCGAGCCAGGGACGCGCCATCGACACAAGGTCGGCGTCGCCGGCTGCAAGTACGCGCTCGGCAAGCTCAGGCGTCGAGATGCGGTTCGAGGCGATGACCGGGATGCGGACCGCGTCCTTGAGACGCCGCGCCGCAAACGTCCAGGCGGCGCGCGGAACCTTCTGCGCGATGGTCGGCACGCGCGCCTCGTGCCAGCCGATGCCCTGGTTGAGGATCGTCGCACCGGCGGCCTCGACGGCCCTCGCCTGGGCGACGATCTCCTCGCCCGTGAGCCCGCCTTCCACGAGGTCGATCGAGGAGATGCGGTAGATGACGATGAAATCGTCCCCGACCGCGCGGCGCACCGCTTTCAGGATTTCGACCGGAAAGCGCAGCCGGTTCTCGAGGCTCCCGCCCCAGGCGTCGGTTCGGTCGTTGGTGCGCGACGCGGTGAATTCATGGTTGAGGTAGCCTTCGCTGCCCATGATTTCGACGCCGTCGTAGCCGGCCTCGCGCGCCAGCGCGGCGCATCGGGCGTAATCGGCGATCGTGCGCTGGATGTCGTCCTCGCTCATGCGCCGCGGTGGCCGGGGATTGATCGGCGAAGCCAGCGTCGAGGGCGCCAGGGACGCGCCATGGGTCGCATAGCGCCCGGCATGAAGGATCTGCAAGGCGATCTTGCCGCCCTCGCCATGGACCGCTGCCGTCACCGGCCGATGCTCTGCAATCTGTTCTCGCGCGGCGAGAATAGGGCCGCCCGGCTCGAGCAGGCCGTCACCGTTCGGCGAGAAGCCGCCGGTGACGATCAGCGCCGCGCCGCCCCGGGCGCGCGCCGCGTAGAAACGGACAATGCGTTCCCCCGCCCGGTCGAGGGTCTCGAGGCGGGTGTGCATCGAACCCATGATGGCGCGCGAGGAAAGCGTTGTGAAACCGAGGTCGAGGGGCGCAAGGAGGTGGGGAAACGCTGTCATGCCGCCGCATCCTGGAGTCTGCTGTGTTCACCGCACGATTAGCACGACGGCAGGGGAACCAGCCAACGCTCGCGGGCCGTCTCTCTTGGGGCTGCAGCGTGCGGCCAGTTGATGAGAGCCCACGAACAAGAACGCCCGGCCCCACCCTTGCACGCGGGCCTTGCAGATGGCCCGGCGCTGCGCCTAATTGACGCCGAGGCGGTCGCAGGCGCCGCTGTGGCCGGCATGGAGGGCGGTCCCGTGATACGACCCCGCATTCGCATCGGTACGCGAGGTTCGCCGCTGGCGCTTGCCCAGGCCGGCGAAGTGCGTGACCGCCTCGTGTGCGCGGGCGGCGTCGACGCTGCCGACCTCGAGATCGTCGTCATCCGAACGAGCGGCGACCGCATCCAGGACCGACCGCTTGCCGAGGCGGGCGGCAAGGGCCTGTTCACCAAGGAGATCGAGGAGGCTCTGCTTGCCGGCGAGATCGATCTCGCGGTGCATTCGATGAAGGACGTCCCGACCGTATTGCCGGACGGGCTCACCGTCGCCGCCGTGTTGCCGCGCGAGGACGTGCGCGACGCCTTCATCAGTCATGTGGCCCCAACGCTTGACGCGCTCAAGCCTGGCGCAGTCATCGGAACATCCTCCATGCGCCGCGCTGCGCAGGTTCGCCGTCTGCGCCCCGACCTGCGACTGGTCCCGTTTCGTGGCAACGTCGAGACGCGCTTGCACAAGCTTTCTCAGGGCTTGGCGGACGCAACCCTGCTCGCGATGGCAGGCCTCAACCGTCTCGGCCGAAGCGCCGAAATCGGATCACCCATAGACCCCGAGACGATGCTGCCCGCGGTCGCTCAGGGCGCGGTCGGCATCGAGATCCGCAGCGCCGACGAGCCCATGCGCCGCCTTGCCGCCGCCATTGACGACGCTGTCTCGCGGCTGTGCGTCGAAGCCGAGCGGGCCATGCTCGCGCGGCTCGAGGGCTCCTGCCGGACCCCAATCGCGGGACTCGCGGTGCTCAGGGGTTCAGAGTTGCATCTGCGCGCGGAAATCCTCACGCCCGATGGGCGCGAGCACCACGTCACAGAGCGTCGGGGACCGGCCGCCGACGCGCTGCAGATCGGCGCAAGTGCGGGCAGCGAGCTACTCGCGCGGGCTGGACCGAAGTTCTTCACGAGTGTTGCGTGATGCGCATCCTTGTTACACGGCCGGAGCCGGATGGCTTGAAGCTCAAAGGCCTGCTGGAAGCGCGTGGCCACGAGGCTGAGGTCGAACCCCTGATGCGCGTCTCGTTCGAGGGCTATCCGCCGATCGACCTCGAGGGCGTGACTGCGGTCGTCGCGACGAGCCGCAATGCGCTGCGCGCCATCCGGGAACAGATCTCGCCGGACGCGGCGCACGCCTTGCGCATCTACACGGTCGGTGCCGGCACCGCCGAGGAAGCGCGTCGGCTCGGATTCGGTTCGATCATCACGGGACCCGGTACGGCATCAGGCCTCGTCCCGATCATCGCGTCCACGCTCGATCCGGCCGAGGATCTGGTTCTGAACTTGCGCGGCGAGCGCACAAGTCTCGACATCCAGCGCGAACTCGAGGTGCTGGGGTTTCGCGCGCGCGATGCCATCGTCTACCGGATGGTCGCAGCCCAAGCGTTGAGCGAACGCGTTCAGGAGCAAATCGGGACTGGCGAGATCGATGCGATCCTGCTCATGTCGCAGCAGACGGCCCTGATCTACGCCCGCCTCGTCAACCGGCACCGGCTGCAGGCGGCCGCGCGCCGGATCATCCATCTCTGTCTCTCGGAAGATGTTGCCAATCTTCTGAAATCGCATATGGATGTGCCGATTGAGGTCGCCGAGCGGCCGAGCCTCGACGAAGTGCTTGCCCTCGCGGATCACGCTGCTGCACAATTCTGCCGATAGTCCGTGAAACAAGGGCGGGATCGCGGCGTCCAACCCTCCCCGGCTGGCGCCTCGCGAGCGCAATTCCCGGCGGAGCCGCGCTGCAATCGACGGAGGCGTACCACCCAATGACCGACAAGAAGGACGGCGCCGGCAAGGCTCAAGAGCGGAGCGCCGCCGAGGCGAGCTCAGCGAAGCGGCCCTTCGCTACGATCGACCTCAAAGCGACCGACGTGTCGTCGAAGCCTGGCTCAAACGACCCTTCCGTCACCCAGAGCAGCCAAGGCGACAGCGCCGACAAGATCGTTGCCGCAGGACGTGATTTGCGTAGTCAACGCGCCGCCGGAAGCGGGCCGTCGCCGGATCTGCGACCGGCAGAGCCGGCCGCCTCCTCCGCGTCCGAAGCATCTCGGCGCGACGCCACACCGCCGATGCGCGGCGGACCGGGCGGACAGTCGCGCATCCTCACGCATGTGGCCGCAGGCCTTGCGGGCGGGCTCATCGTGCTCCTCGCTGCTCTCTTTCTCGCGCCGCCGATGGGGCTCGATGGCAAGCCGCAGAGCCCGG
>CAYWBX010000495.1:0-3448 GCA_964456015.1 uncultured Hyphomicrobiaceae bacterium
GGCCTGCAGCCCTCCGACCTCATCATCATCGCCGCGCGGCCCTCGATGGGCAAGACGGCGCTCGCCACCAACATCGCCTTCAACGTGGCGCGCGCCTACCGCAGCGAAAAGCAGGCGGACGGCACCTACAAGACCGTCGACGGCGCAATCGTCGGCTTCTTCTCGCTCGAGATGAGCGCGGAGCAACTCGCCACCCGCATCCTTGCCGAACAGGCCGAAATCTCGTCGGAGAAGATTCGCCGCGGCATGATCGACGAGGCCGAGTTCCAGCGGCTCGCGGAAGCGGCCCGTCGCATGTCCGAGATACCGCTGTTCATCGACCAGACGGGCGGCATCACCATCGCCCAGCTCGCCGCCCGCGCCCGCCGCTTGAAGCGCCAGCGCGGCCTCGGGCTGCTCGTCGTCGACTACCTCCAGCTCCTCGCCGGCTCGTCTCGGCGCGCCTCTGAGGGTCGCGTGCAGGAAGTGACCGAGATCACCACCGGCCTCAAAGCGCTCGCCAAAGAGCTCGAGGTGCCGATCATCGCCCTCTCGCAGCTGTCGCGACAGGTGGAGCAGCGGGAAGACAAGCGCCCGCAGCTGTCGGACCTGCGCGAGTCGGGCTCCATCGAGCAGGACGCCGACGTCGTCATGTTCGTCTATCGCGAGGAGTATTACGTCGAGCGCGCGAAGCCGAACGAAGGAACTCCGGAATTCCAGGACTGGATGGCAAAGATGCAGCAGGTCTCGGGCAAAGCCGAGGTTATCATCGGCAAGCAGCGCCACGGGCCGGTTGGCACGGTGCAGTTGTCGTTCGAGGGCAGCTACACGCGCTTCGGCAATCTCGCCCAGGAGCAGTATCTGCCCGAGCGGCGGGGCTAGTTCACAGGGAGTGGGGTCACCGGCTCTGCGCTTCCTCGAGGCGCGCCAGGACGGTCTTGCGAAGCTCGCGCGTGTTGAGGCGCGGCAGGACCCCCAAGGGTCGCAGGGCAGCGGCCGCGCGCCGCGACGACTGGCTCCGCCAGGCGCCGAGCGCCCGGTCGAGAAGGCCGATTACGTCCGGACCGACGAACTGCACGCCGATCCAGCGGGTGCGTACGTGCTTGAGCTCGCAATCGAGGACTTCGCCCGTGAGATGAAAGCGAAGCTGAAAGCGGAACGGCAGCTCAAGCCGCTCGCTCAGTTGCAGCATCCCGCCGTTGCGCGAGAAGTTGCAGAGCACGCACGGCGACGGCGGCCGGCCCGCGATCAGGATCGAGGCATGTATAAGACTGCGGCGGCGTCCGAACGCCCGTCGATCGAGAAGGTTTCGACCACCACCCATGGGTGCTCTCCGGTCAAGCCTTGCTCCCCTGGCTGCGGAGTCTTGCGGCAAAACATTTCCGGACCGTTACGCAAAGCCATGGAATTGTCTCTCCTGCGGTCATGATCCGGTAAGGACGTGCGCTCTCCGCCTGCCGTCCCCAGGGCCCTGGCGGGGGACGGGTGCAAAGGACGGCGGGCATCTGCTAGCCTCTCGTGAAGGAGGCATTTTCTGGTGATTCGCGACAGACATGCCATTCCGGTCGACGCCCGGGCCGTGCTGACCATCAATCTCGATGCGCTGCGCGCCAACTGGGCTGAGCTCAACCGGGCCTCCGGGCGCGCCGAATGTGCGGGTGTGATCAAAGCCAATGCCTATGGCCTTGGGATTCGCCAGATCACGGAGGCGTTGATTGCCGGGGGCTGCCGAACCTTCTTCGTGGCAACGCTCTCGGAAGCGCGCGTCGTGCGCGAGGTGCAGCCCGGCGCGACGATCTACGTGCTCGATGGTCTGTTGCCAGGGGCATCGCCTCACTATTCGGGTTTCGACCTGCGGCCCTGTCTGTCGAGCCTCGAGGAAATCCGGGAGTGGGTCGCCTATTGCGACGCCATCGGTCGCCGGTTGCGCGCCGCCATTCACGTCGACACCGGCATGAACCGGCTCGGCCTGCCGCCGGCGGAGGTCGATCTTCTCGCAACCGACGAGCGCGGCCTTCTCGAACGGTTCGAGCCCGCGTTGCTCATGAGCCACCTCGCCTGCGCCGACGAACCGAACAATCCGATGAACGAGTTGCAGCGGCAGCGGTTCGAGGCCGTCCGGTCGCGGCTGCCGCCGATGCCGGCAAGTCTCGCCAACTCCGGCGGAACGTTTCTCGGCTCCGCCTATCATTACGATCTCGTGCGTCCAGGCATTGCGCTCTATGGCGGGCGCGCCCTCGAGGGACGACCCAACCCGATGCGCTGGGTGGTGAAGCTGCAGGCGCGCATCCTGCAGGTGCGCGAGGTCGAGGCCGGCACCACGGTCGGCTACGGGGCCACCTATCGCACCAATCGCCCAGCGCGCATCGCGACGCTCGCGTGTGGCTATGCCGACGGCTTCCTGCGGGCGTTGAGCAGCCCGACCGGAAGGCCGGGACCAGTCGGCTTTCTCGGGGAGCACCCCGTGCCGGTGATCGGGCGGGTGTCGATGGACCTCATCACCGTCGACGTCACGGATGTGCCCGACAAGCTCGCGATCCGCGGCGCCTGGGTCGAGGTGATGGGGGCGCGCACCACGATCGACGATCTGACCGACCGCGCCGGCACCATCGGTTACGAGCTTCTCACCCGGCTCGGACAGCGGGTGCACCGCGTCTACCTCGGAGGTGAACCTGGATGAAGACATGGCCGGTGCACAATTTCGTGCCCTTCTTCCCTCCGACGGCGCGGCGCTGATCCCCTCATGGCCAAACCGGCAAAATCCTCCTTTGTCTGCCAGAACTGCGGCGGCCTCAGCACGCGCTGGGTCGGCAAATGTCCCGCCTGCGGCGAGTGGAACACGCTGGTCGAGGAGACGGCTGCGGGTCCGCCACCTGGCTCCGGCCTCACCAGATCGACGCGCGGGCGCGTCATCGCGCTCGAGACGCTCGCCGCGCAGGCCGAGGCGCCGCCGCGACATCCGACGGGGATCGACGAACTCGATCGCGTGACGGGGGGCGGCATTGTCCCCGGATCGGCGTTGCTCATCGGCGGCGAGCCTGGCATCGGAAAGTCAACGCTGCTCCTCCAGCTCGCCGCGTCGTTCGCCGGCCGAAGGCGGCGGGCGGTATACTTTTCCGGTGAGGAAGCAGCGGCGCAGGTGCGGCTGAGAGCGGAGCGGCTCGGCCTCTGCGACGCCCCTGTGGCGCTCGCCAGCGAGACGAACCTCGCCAACATCCTCGCCACGCTTGCCGACGGAGCGCCAGCGGACCTCATCATCATCGATTCCATCCAGACGCTTTGGTCCGACGCGCTCGATGCCGCGCCCGGAACCGTCTCGCAGGTGCGGGCCGCAAGCCAGTCGCTGATCCGCTTTGCCAAGCTCACCGGCGCGGCGCTCGTCCTCGTGGGGCACGTGACCAAGGACGGCCAGATAGCCGGCCCCAAGGTCATCGAGCACATGGTCGATACCGTGCTCTACTTCGAGGGC
>CAYWBX010000496.1:0-3442 GCA_964456015.1 uncultured Hyphomicrobiaceae bacterium
CGCCGATGCACGGCTGCGTCCCGCCGCGGCGCGAGGATGACGGGCGTGGGGTTTCCCGACCGGGTGCCTGAGCTGAGGCAAGGGCTGCCTGAGTTGCGGGGCCGCCTGCAGGCCAACGCGCCGCTCGCCGATATCACCTGGTTCCGTGTCGGCGGTCCGGCGGAGGTGCTGTTCACGCCCGCCGACGAAGCCGATCTCGCCTATGCCTTATCGCGGTTGCCGCCGCAGATCGCCGTCACTGTCATCGGTCTCGGATCGAACCTGCTCGTGCGCGACGGCGGCGTGCCGGGCATCGTCGTCCGACTGGGTCGCGGGTTTCAATCAATCACCGTCGAGCCGGAGGCCCGCATCCGCGTCGGCACGGCCGTCCCCGACGTGAAGGTCGCGCGCGCGGCGGCGGATGCCGGTATCGACGGTCTCGCCTTCTATCGCGGCATTCCGGGCTCCATCGGCGGGGCGCTATCCATGAACGCAGGCGCCCATGGCCGGGAGACGTCCGACGTGCTCGTCTCGGTGCGCGCGCTTGACCGCAAGGGCCGGCTACATTGTCTTAAGCTCGCCGACATGCGCATGAGCTACCGGCACACGGCGGCCCCCGCCGACCTCATATTCACGCAGGCGCTCTTGCAGGGCATGCCGGGAGATCCGGCTGCGATCGTCCGGCAGATGGAGGAGGTCGCGGACTATCGCGAGAAGCACCAGCCGATCCGCGAGCGCACCGGTGGCTCGACCTTCAAGAACCCGTCGGGGCACAGCGCCTGGAAGCTCATCGACGCCGCCGGTTGCCGCGGCCTGCGTATCGGCGGCGCTAAGGTGTCGGAGATGCACTGCAATTTCCTGATCAACGACCAGGGTGCGTCAGGCGAGGACGTGGAGCGCCTCGGGGAGACGGTGCGAACGCGGGTGAAGGCAAAGTCCGGCATTCGTCTCGAGTGGGAGATCGTCAGGCTCGGTATCCCGCTCGCAGGCCATGTCCAGGGCGAAGAGCTGGCTGGAGTGTGATGGGCACGTATCGGCATGTCGCGGTGTTGATGGGCGGTTGGTCGGCGGAGCGCGAGGTCTCGCTCGCCTCCGGCAAGGCCTGCGCCGAGGCCCTCGCCGGCGCCGGCTACCGTGTCACACGCATCGACGCCGGTCGCGATCTCGCCGCCAGGCTCGTCGAGGTCAGACCCGATGCCTGTTTCAATGCGCTGCACGGTCGCTGGGGCGAGGATGGCTGCGTACAAGGCCTGCTCGAGGTCTTGGGCATCCCATACACGCATTCGGGCGTGCTCGCCTCCGCGCTCGCCATGCACAAGGTGCGTGCCAAGACCGTGATGCGGGAGGCCGGCATTCCCGTCGTCGAGGGGCTCATGGTGACGCGCGCCGATGCGCTCAAGACCCATCCGCTCGAGCCGCCCTACGTCATCAAGCCCTATAACGAAGGATCGAGCGTCGGCGTCGTCATAGTCCGGCCGGGCTCCAACAAGTCGCCCGAGGCGATCCTTCCCAAGGACAAGTCGCCGGACGACCTTGTGCTGGCCGAACGCTTCATCCACGGCCGCGAACTCACCTGCGCCGTGATCGACGGCGAGCCGACCGGCATCATCGACATCGTCGCCGCCGACAGGCTCGAGTTCTACGACTACGAGGCGAAGTACACCCCAGGAGCCTCAAAGCATATTCTTCCGGCACAGATTTCATCGAAAATTTACCAATATATTCAAGAGTTAACCCTGAAGGCGCATCAGGCGCTCGGCTGCCGTGGCGTGTCGCGGGCGGACTTTCGCTACGACGATCGGCCGAAGGGCACGGGCGAGGTGATCTGCCTCGAGGTGAATACGCAGCCCGGCATGACGGAAACCTCCCTCGTGCCGGAACTGGCCGCGCACCGCGGCATGAGTTTCGGCGAGTTGGTCAGTTGGATCGCAGAGGACGCTTCGCTCAATCGTTAGCCTCCGGCGAGGAACGCCGGGGGGCACGACTCTTTTCAAACTCCCGCGACCGCCATTCCCGAGACCACCAGGTGAACTCGCCCCGCCGCCCGGCGCCGTGGCGTAGGCCATTCGCGCTTGCCGCCCGCTGGCCGCGCTTGACCGCCTTCCTTCTCCTCGCGCTCGCCGCCGTGACATGGAACGTCATGCGCGAGGAGCCGCTGCGAACGCCGCAGGAGGCGCGACTGAAGCTTGGTCTTGTGCTGGCCGATCTCGGCCTTTCGCTCGACCAGGTCGTCTTGAGCGGCCACCGGTTCACCGCCGACACGGCGATCTTCGAGGCAATCGGCGGCGAGACCTCGCCGCTCGCCTTCGACGCGGCACAAGCCCGCAGGCGCATCGAGCAGTTGCCGTGGATCGAGCACGCGAGCGTGGTGCGGCGCCTGCCCGGCACCATTCTCGTCGAGGTGCGCGAGCGCCGGCCCTTCGCCATCTGGCGGCGCGGCGACCGGCAGTTCCTGATCGACGCCGGCGGCCGCGTGCTCGCACCGACGGATGGTCACGGCTTTGCCGACCTGCCGCGCTTTGCCGGCGAGGGTGCCGCCAGCGAGGCGCAGCGGCTGACCTCCTCTTTGCTGGCCGTGCCGGAGATCGGACGTCGTCTGGCGCTCGCCGAGCGCGTCGGCGAGCGGCGCTGGCGACTTCGTCTGGCGAGCGGCCTCGTCATCGAGCTGCCTGAGCGCGCATGGATGCCGCGCTCGAACGCCTTGACCGGCTGCAGGCCAAGGCCGGCGTACTCGACGCCGACCTTGTCGTCATCGATCTCAGGCTGCCCGACAGGATCGCTCTGCGCGGCAAGCCCGGATCGAATCCGAGATTGGGGCCGAGGCTTTCGAGCCTCTGAACTCTGTGAAGTTGCGTAGTGGAGACAGCGTGCCATGCCCAAAGCTCTGAGAACCAGCCATCGCGACGGCGTCGTCACGCTGCTCGATGTCGGCTCCTCCAAGGTCAGCACCCTCATCGTCGCCCTCGACCGCGACGGTGGCGCATCCGCCCGCGAGCCCTCCCGCTTTCCCGGCAGCGTGCTTGGCTTTGGCTGTCAGCGCTCACGCGGCGTCAAGGCGGGCCTCGTCGTCGACCTGGAGGAAGCCGAGCAGGCGATCCGCTCGAGCGTCGCTCAGGCGGAGCGCATGGCCGGCATCAACGTGCGCGATGTCGTCGTCTCAGTGACGTGCGGACGCTTGAAGAGCCGGACCTTCAAGGCCACGGCCGCGCTCGACGGCCGGGTTGCCAGCGAGGACGACATTGCCCGCATCATGGCGACTGGCAAGAAGCACGCCGAGCGCGACGGCAGAGCCATCGTCCACCTCAACCGCGTCGGCTGGCGCATCGACGGGGCCGGCGGCTTCGAGGACATCGCCGGCATCAAAGGCCAGGTGCTGGAAGCCGACCTGCACGCCGTGACGGCCGACGAGCCGCCGTTGCGCAATCTCGTCCACGCCGTCGAGCGTGCCTACCTCGATGTCTCC
>CAYWBX010000497.1:0-2336 GCA_964456015.1 uncultured Hyphomicrobiaceae bacterium
GTGCGCTTGACGGTGTCGCCTTCCTTGATGCCGCGGTCGTCGCCGAAAATCACAACGCCGACGTTGTCGGCTTCGAGGTTGAGCGCCATGCCGCGGATGCCGCCCGGAAACTCCACCATCTCGCCGGCCTGGACCTTGTCGAGACCGTAGACGCGGGCAATGCCGTCGCCGACCGACAGCACCTGTCCGATCTCGGACACCTCGGCCTCCTTGCCGAAGTTCTTGATCTGCTCCTTCAGGATCGAGGAGATCTCGGCGGCCTTGATATCCATCAGCGGACCTCTTTCATCGCAATCTTGAGGCTGTTGAGCTTGGTGCGCAGCGAACTGTCGATCATCCGGGAGCCCATCTTGACGACGAGCCCTCCGAGGATCGCGGGATCGACCCGGGTGTTGATCTTGACGCGCTTGCCGCCCGCGGTCGCCGCCAGTGTGTCGGTCAGCGCATTCAGTTGCGCCTCGCTCAGCGGGTGCGCCGAGGTGACGTCGGCGGTGATCTCGCCGCGATGGCGGGCGAGGATGGCGCGAAACGCCTTGAGGACATCGGCCAGAGCGAACAGGCGCCGGTTGCGGGCGAGCAGGCGCAGGAAATTCGAAGACAGGGGCGAAATGCCGAATCGGTCAGCAATTGCCGCGATGGCCTTGCCTTGCTCGTCGGCTGTGAACACCGGGCTGCGCACCATGCGGCGCAGATCGGCGCTCGCCTCAAGCAGGCTCGCGATGAGCGTCATGTCCTGCTCGACTTCGGCGAGCTTGCGCTCTTCGTTCGCAAGCTCGAACAACGCAGACGCATAGCGCCCCGCCACGCTTGCCATCATCGGATCATCGGTCGCCACGTCGCTTCGCCCTCACGCAATGCCCCGCTTCGGCCAGACGACAGCCATCTGGTCGCACATCCGCGACCGTCAATGGTCTGCGTCCGTGCCCATGTGGGCGACGGTATGGCCCGGCGCCCATGTGGAGGGAGAGTGAACATCGATATGGGCGCAGCAGGACGATCCCGCGCGCCCGATCGAGAGACGCGGGTCACCTAGCACGCAGTGGGCGGCGCTTCAACCGGGTGCAAGGGGGCGGGATGCCGCATCGCGCCTGCGGTCCGGGGTCCGGAGACGGAGCTTCCAGGGCTCGACGCGGGCCACCGTGATTCTACGAGGCTTGCGCCATCGCCTGCTCTGCGAAACGGTGTTCCGTCACGGCACGTAGCCGGTCCGTCGCCGCCGCGGCCGGCCGGGGTCGATGCCGGCCAAGCGACGCGATCACCGCGCTCACCGGGTCAGCAGCCGGCGTTGCGTTATCGCGTGCAGGGCCGCCTGCTTCGGTCGCTTGCCGAACGTCCCCCGAACGGCGTCTAATGCGCGAGGCCATCCCGGCGCAACCCAAGACTTGCAAGCTGACCCATGCATCCGACGTTCGATTGGCCATCGTCCCTATGGGCGGCGGTGACGCCTGCGATTGCCAGGTTTCCAACGCTGCACGGCGAGGAGACCGCCGACGTCGCGGTGATCGGAGCCGGCTTCACCGGCCTCTCAACCGCCCTGCACTTGCGCAGGATGGAGGTCGACGTTGCGGTCGTGGAGGCGGCGGAGCCCGGCTGGGGCGCCTCGGGCCGCAACAACGGCCAGGTCATCCCGACGCTGACGCGGCCCGAGCCGGACGACATCATCGCGCGGCATGGCGCGGCGGGCGAACGGCTCGTTGCGCTCATTCGTGATTGCGCACAACTCTTATTTGACGTGGTGCGGGAGGAAGGCATCGAGGCCGAGGCCGAGCAGACGGGCTGGGTGCAGCCGGTGCACTCGCCGGGCCGGATGAAGATCGCCGAACGGCGGGTCGCGCAATGGTCCCGACACGGGGCGCCCGTGCGGCTCCTGTCGCGCGAGGACGTGCGGCGGATCACCGGCTCGGACGCCTGGTTCGGGGGCTGGACCAATCCGACGGGCGGGCACGTCAATCCGCTGGCGCTGGCGCGCGGCCTCGCAATGGCCGCAACGATGCGCGGGGCGCGCATCTTTTCGCGCTCGCCGGTCATCGACATCGCCTACGACGCCGGGGCCTGGATCGCGCGCACCGAGCAAGGCCGGCTCCGGGCGCGGGCGCTGGTGCTCGCAACCAACGCCTACACGGGAGAGTTTTCGTCAACACTCGCGCCCGCAATCGCGCGCGAAGTGGTGCCGGTGCATTCCTGGCAGATGGCGACCGCGCCGCTCTCGGACAACGTGCGACGGAGCGTAATTCCAGATCGTCAGGCGGTGTCGGACACGCATCGCGAGCTCTATTTCGCCCGCTATGACCGGCGCAATCGGCTCGTCACCGGCGGCGCCGTCCTGCTGCCGTGGT
>CAYWBX010000497.1:2346-3438 GCA_964456015.1 uncultured Hyphomicrobiaceae bacterium
CGCATCCAGCCCTACATTGCAGCGCGCCTCGAGAGGCTCTTCCCTCAGTTGCCGCCAATCCGGTTCGACTATGTCTGGAACGGCTATGTCGGCATCACGCGCGACTTCTTCCCCCGCATCCACCGCCTCGGACCTGACGGGTTCGCTTGGGCAGGGTGCAACGGGCGCGCCGTCGGACTTGCGGTGGCACTCGGCCGGGAGTTGGCGAGAGCCGTCACCGGGACACGACTCGACGACCTCGCGCTGCCGCTCAGCGAACCCACCCCATTACCTCTGCACGGCGTGCTGCGGCGTCTGGCACCGCTGATGCTGATCCCTTACCGACACCTCGACCGGAAAGAGCTGTGACGCCAGGCCGGCGCACGGGCCGCCTTCGGAGGCTGGAGGCGCGCCGATCAAGACGCATATCAGAGCGCCAACGCGGTTATCGCCTTTCCCCGCAAGCGCCGCGCCCGCAAAGCCCTGGCGCACCTCTCCTGCGCCCTGGAGCGGGCGTGAGCTCGGGAGGGGCGGGCTATGTTGACACTCATCAAGGACATGTCGGTCTCGAAACGTAATCTTGTAACATAACTCATTTGTCGGAGATTAAAGACATGTCAGCACGAGCAATCGCAGCCGCCGCTGCGCTGATGGCGCTGCAAAGCCTCGGGGCGCAAGCTGCGCCGCTCAGTCCAGGCGGCGGAGTGCCCGCCGATGCGATCAAGCTTCCGATCGAGAAGGCTCAAACCTTCATCTGGCTTGGCCGTCGCTACTGCTTCTACTGGGACGGCTGGCATGGTCCCGGCTGGTACTGGTGCGGCTATCGCTGGCGCCGGGGCTACGGCTGGGGCGGCGGCCCCGGATGGCATGGCTGGCATCACCCGCCGCCGCCTCCAAAGAAATACTTCCCGCCGCCGCCGAAGAAGAAGCTCTTGCCGCCACCACCACCGAAGAAGGTGCTTCCGCCGCCGCTCAAGAAGGGACCGCCGCCACCGGTCTTCAAAGGCGGACCTTCAACGGTGCCAAAGGGGCCACCGCCGCCAGCGAAGAAGGGACCGTGACCGCACGTTCGGAGAACAGACGCGATTGAGCGCCGCGAGCCTGCGGCGTTCG
>CAYWBX010000498.1:0-3433 GCA_964456015.1 uncultured Hyphomicrobiaceae bacterium
GAAATTCGCGCCCGCCATCGCCTGTGGCAACGCGTTCATCCTCAAACCGTCCGAGCGCGACCCGTCCGTGCCGCTGATGCTTGCCGAACTGATGATCGAGGCAGGACTTCCTCCCGGGGTCCTCAACGTCGTCAACGGCGACAAGGAGGCGGTCGACGCAATCCTTGACGATCCCGACATCGGCGCCGTCGGCTTCGTCGGCTCGACGCCGATCGCGGCCTACGTCTATGCGCGCGGTGCGGCGAGCGGCAAGCGGGTCGCCTGTTTCGGCGGGGCCAAGAATCACATGATTGTGATGCCGGATGCGGATCTGGATCAGGCGGCCGATGCTCTCATCGGCGCCGGCTACGGCTCAGCCGGCGAGCGCTGCATGGCGGTCTCGGTCGCAGTTCCGGTCGGTGAGCGGACCGCGGACGCGCTCCTGTCCCGTCTCATCCCGAAGGTCGAAGGACTGAAGATCGGTCCGTCGACCAGCACGGACGCCGACATGGGCCCGCTCGTCACGCGCGCCCACCTCGAGAAGGTGAAAGCCTATGTCGACACCGGGATCCAGGAGGGCGCCAAGCTCAGAGTGGACGGGCGCGGCTTCAAGCTGCAGGGCTACGAGAACGGCTTTTACATGGGCGGATGTCTGTTCGACGAGGTCACGCCCGGGATGCGGATCTACAAGGAGGAGATCTTTGGGCCTGTGCTCTCGGTGGTGCGCGCACGCGACTACAGCGAGGCGCTCCGGCTTGCGATGGACCACGAGTATGGCAACGGCGTCGCCATCTTCACCCGCGACGGCGACACCGCCCGCGATTTCGTCAGCCGCGTCAACATCGGCATGGTCGGCGTCAACGTGCCGATCCCGGTGCCGCTCGCCTACTACACGTTCGGCGGCTGGAAGCGATCGGCTTTCGGCGACCTCAATCAGCATGGTCCCGATTCGATCCGCTTTTACACGCGCACCAAGACCGTCACCTCGCGCTGGCCGTCGGGCGTGAAGGAAGGGGCCGAGTTCTCCATTCCCGTCATGCGTTAGGACGGACACACCAGCTCGCCGTCCGCGACCTCACAGACGTCGGGGAGAGATTGCTGGCGCCGCCGGCCGGCCGACTCCGATTGCGCGAGACCGCGGGCGGCGGAAGCGGTACGCGCGACGATGACGCCGATCAGCTGGTGCATTCATGGCGCCTTGTTGCACCTCCACTTGATCTCGCACGGCCGGGTCCACTATCGTCGCCGCTTGGACGGCAGCCGGCCGGCCCGAAGTTGCGTCAGCGGGGATTCGTAGTTCGTATGCACGGCGTCGTCGCGAGGATCACCAGGGAAATGCTGAGGGTGCTGGGGCGGACGGGGACCGCGGGCACCCGCTCGGCGGGGGGAGTGCTCTGAGCCCATGACCGAGCAACACAAGAGTTTCCCGGAATTCTATGTCACGGCGCCGCAGCCGTGCCCCTACCTTGAGGGCCATCACGAGCGCAAGCTGTTCACCCACCTCACGCACGACAAGCCGCGCGGCCTCATCGACAATCTCCTGAAGAGCGGGTTCCGGCGCAGCCAGAACATCGCCTACATGCCCTATTGCGACCGCTGCCAAAAGTGCGTCTCGGTGCGCGTCGCGGTGAACGAGTTCCGCCCCGGCCGTTCCTTCCGCCGCATCATCGAGCGCAATAGTGACCTCGTCGCGCGACGGATCGCCCCTGTCCCCACCTCCGAACAGTACAGTCTCTTCCGCGACTATATCGATGCGCGTCACGGCGACGGCGGCATGGCCGACATGAGCGTGCTCGACTACGCGATGATGATCGAGGACTCGATCATCGACACGTTCCTCACCGAATACCGCCTTGCGCCGAAGGAAGCCGGTCTCGCTCGAGCGGACGGGGCGCCGCTCGTCGCGGTGGCGCTGTCGGACCGCCTCTCGGACGGGATTTCGATGGTCTACAGCTTCTACGATCCCCATGCGACGTCGCGCAGCCTCGGGACCTACATGATCCTTGACCACGTCGAGCAGGTCCGCCGCCTCGGCCTCTCCTACCTCTACCTCGGCTATTGGATCGAAGGCTCGCGCAAGATGAGCTATAAATCGCGTTTTCGTCCGCAGGAGCGGCTCGGCCCCGACGGCTGGGTTCGCGAGCCGGACTGATCCGCGCCCGCTGCAGTTGCCAAATGCGGCGCCGGGCGGTCGGCCGGCGACCGGGGCCGTGTTAGGCTCTTGGGCGTGACAACGGTCCTCGAAGTTTTTCAGACGCTCCCGGGCGGAGGCCTCCTCGTGCGCATGGCGCTCGTCGCCGTGTTCGTGATCGCCGTTGCCGTGACGGCGGAGCGGCTCGGCCCGTTCCTTGGCGGCATGTTCGCTTCGCTGCCGCTCTACACGGGGCCGATCTACCTGATGCTGGCGCTCGAGCATGACGCCGACTACATCGCGGCGGCGACGCTCGGCAGCATCGCCATCTGCGGCGGAACGCCGATCTTCGTTTTCGCCTACTGCATGGTTGCACGGCGGCTCAGCGCGCTGGCGAGCCTCGCAACTGCGCTCGGCGTCTGGGGCCTGTTCGCGGCGGCCCTGCAAGCGACCAGCTGGGCGCTGGTCGACGCTCTGCTGTTCGTCGCCCCGATCTACCTCGTCTCGGTGCCCTTGGCGCGGGGCTTCACGCGCGGCGTCGCGCTGCAGGCGGCGGGCCGTGGGCGCTACGATCTGGCGCTCAGAGCCCTCCTCTGCGGCGGACTTGCCGGGCTCGTGATCACGCTCAGCGCGGTCATGCCGGCGCAGCTTACCGGCATTCTGTCCGTGATGCCGATCCTGCTGACGAGCCTCATCCTCGTTCTGCACCCAAGAATCGGCGGCGCAGCGACTGCGGCGCTGCTCGCCCATACCCTCGGCGGCCTCATCGGGATGGTGCTGGGCTTCGCCCTCGTCAACCAGATGATTCCGCTGCTCGGGGTGTGGCCGGCGCTGGGGCTCGGACTGACGACGACGATCGTTTGGAACATGGGCGTGATCACTATGCGCGCCCTCGCTAAGGGCCGCCTGCGCGCTCATGCCCCTGGCGCCATCGCCGCCGCCACGCCGAGCGTCCCGCCGCCCCGGGCCATGCCGCCGCCGCTGCCGCCAGCATGGCCGCGCCGGCGGTGAGGAAGAGGGCCGCGGCCCCGGGGAGCCGCGCATAGACCGCGGGAATGGCCATGCCCGCGACGACGGCGCCGGTGGCGTTGGCGAGGATCATCGCGCGCATCACGGGTCCCATGACCTCGGCGCGGGCGAGCTCGCGGGCCCTGGCTGCCATGAGGCCCGACAGCCCCGGCTGGGCGCCAAAAAGGACGGAGGAGAGCAGAAGAATTGCGCTCACGGGAAACAGAGCGGGAGCCGCGATCCCGGCGGCCAGCACTCCAAATGCAAGAACCAGCGCTGCCGACGTCCCGATAATGCGCGCAAGCTGCGTGCACA
>CAYWBX010000499.1:0-604 GCA_964456015.1 uncultured Hyphomicrobiaceae bacterium
GCTTTCCCGATGCGCCGGCCATCAGCGACGGCGAGAGATCACTTACCTACCGCGACTTCGAGGGGCAAGTGCAGCGAATCGCCGGCGGTCTGAGGGGCCGGCATGGCCTGCAAGCGGGCGAGCGCGTCGGGGTTTGGATGGAGAATTGTCTCGAGTTCCTCCCGGTGCTTTACGGCATCTGGCGGGCGGGGCTGACCGCGGTTCCGATCAACAACAAGCTGCACCCGAAAGAGCTCGTCTGGATTCTCGAGAACGCGCGGGCGCGGCTGTGCTTCATGACGCCCGAGCTCGCCGGCAAACTCACCGAACTTCCGGCCGGGACGGCGCTGCCACCAATCGTCGTGCCGCAAAGCCGGGAGTTCAGCGAGCTGCTGGCTCAGGACGCGATCGCCGTGCCGGTCATGGACCCGGCACGCGAGGCCTGGCTCTTCTACACGAGCGGTACGACCGGGCGGCCCAAGGGGGCGGCGCTCACGCACCGCAATCTGCTGTTCATGGTCCACTGCTACTATGCCGACATCGATTTCCTGGATGAGCGGGACACGATCCTCCATGCCGCGCCGATGTCGCACGGATCGGGGCTTTACGGTCTCGCGTTCGTCGC
>CAYWBX010000499.1:614-3431 GCA_964456015.1 uncultured Hyphomicrobiaceae bacterium
GCCCGAGCGCATTCTGGCCAATCTCGCCAGGTTCCGAAATGTGTCGATGTTCGCGGCGCCGACCATGGTGTCGCGGCTGATCAATCACCCCGCGACGGCTACGGCTGACACGCGAAACCTCAAGACCATCATCTATGGCGGCGCGCCGATGTACGTCGCCGACCTCAAGAAGGCGCTCGCGCTATTCGGTCCGAAGCTCTACCAGGTCTACGGACAGGGCGAGAGCCCGATGACCATCACGGGCCTCTCGAAGGCCATGCACGCGGATGTGGCGAACCCGCACTACGAGGCGCGTCTGGGCTCCGCCGGCTATGCGCGGACCGGTTGCGCCGTGCGGGTTGTCGATGAAGCCGGGCGCGATCTGCCGCCGGGGGCAATCGGCGAGATCATCACGCGCAGCGACTGCGTGATGGCGGGCTACTCGGACAACCCGGAGGCCAACGCCAAGGCGCTGCGCGACGGATGGCTGTGGACGGGCGACCTCGGTGCGCTCGACCCGGATGGGTTGCTCACCCTCAAGGATCGCTCGAAAGACATGATCATCTCGGGCGGATCGAACATCTATCCGCGCGAGATCGAAGAGGTTCTGCTCACGCACCCCGGCGTGCTCGAGGTCGCGGTCGTCTCGCGACCGCATCCTGACTGGGGTGAGGAGGTGATCGCGTGCGTGGTGCGCCGACCCGGGAGCGCGGTGAGCGATCTGGAGCTCGACCGGCTGTGCCTCGACAACATCGCGCGCTTCAAGCGGCCGAAGGCCTATAGGTTTCTGGACCAGCTGCCGAAGAACAATTACGGAAAGATCCTCAAGACGGAGCTCAGGGAAAAACTGAAGGGTGAACGATGAGCGGTCGGCGCCAGCTCCGTCGTTCCGCTTCGACCGGATGAGCGGCGCCGAATCCCTTGCCATGCACCCGCGCGACGCCGCCGCCGCGACTGCCGCCAGTGGCGCATCCCGGGTCCGTGCCCGGCGCGTCAATGGCGCCCGAACGCGGTGCGTTGTGCCGTCGATACGGCCCTTGACCGAGCGGGCCTTGCTGATGTGACGACCGCCGGTTTGTCGGACAGGTGATGATGTAATCCGGCGGCCCAGAGCAATCACGCATGGCAGAGCGGCGTTTCCGGCAGGCGATGGCGTCCGGAGGGCGGCGCCGCTTGCTTTCAGCCCTTGTGCAGGGCTTGCGGAGCCGATGCCGTTCCGGTCGAGCGTTCGGTGCGGCCGGGCAACCTGTCCTAAACCGGAAGTTGCGGCCGGCTCCGCGGAGCCGACCGCAACCCACCCCACCCAGCCCGGTCTTGATGCGCGCCCCCGCTCGCGCCCCCTGGCATCAGGACCGAGCCCCCAATTCCCCGTGCTGGCGGCATTGCCGACGACCCCCACATTCTCAGCACCGAGGGAACCCGGCGAGGTGCGCCCGCGATCGTCGATCGCATCCGCGCCCCGCGTGCGGCGCACCATATCCGCAGCGGTTGATGGTGCAAGCGGGGGCCTGTGAGGAGCAGAGCAATACTTGTTCAATTCGCCACGAAAACTCTCGGCACAGAGCCGGGTCAATCCCTTTTGTGACGCTCGCGCGAAATTTTTTGGCTGTGTCGCAATCTTCCGACGCTTCCATTAAATATATGAAAATGCGTCTATATTTGGCACTCAACGCGACGGTCCGGCACGCGCGCAGAAAGCGATCAAGTTATCCACAGGTAACTCGGCGCGACCGCGCGACGACGGACGATCGTCGGCTGCGACCGGGCGCCCCGAGGCGAGGGATGCGAGCCGCGCGTGTCGCGCACGGGCAGAGCGAAGCGGCGCAGAACGCGCTCATGTCGCGAGCTCGCGCTCGAGCAGTGCGCGCACGCCCGGCGGCGGCGCAATGGGAGTGCGCGTGCGCAACTCGAAAAAGACGTTCACGGCTTCGGCGGTGGCGTAGCAGACGTCGCCCTGGAACAGCCCGTAGCCCGATGTCACGGAACGATTGCCGACCTTGAGAAAGCGTGCTCCGACCTCGACATCGCCCGGGTAATGCAACTCCCGCTTGAAATCGATGGCCACCCGCGCCAGGACGAAATCGATGTCCTCCTCGCCGCTGCCGCGCTTTGGCACGCCCGCCTCGCGCATCAGCCTGTAGAAGAGTTCGCAGCGCGCGGCCTCGAAGTATGCGGCAATCGCAACGTTGTTGATGTGGCCCAGCATATCCGTGTCGCTGAAACGGATGGTGACAGGGGTGAACGCCTTGTAGGTCGTGCGCTTCGTCAAGTCGAACCGCATCTGGTCAGTCATCCGATCCCTCGCCTATGCTCGCCGGGCTTGCGCGAAGCCTCAGGCGTTCGAGGCGCAAAATCAAGCAAGCCCACAGCCGCAGGTTCTGGACTCGCCATAACGGGGCCCACCATGACGAACGGTTTGCCGCTGCAAGGTCTCTTTGTGCTCGACATGAGCCAGGGAATCGCCGGGCCGTCCTGCGGCGGACACTTCGCCGAGTTCGGCGCCAAGGTCGTCAAGATCGAACCGCCCCAGGGCGACTGGATGCGGCCGATCGGAACGACGATCGCCGGCGCGTCGCCCTCGGCGCTCGCCTACAACCGCGGCAAGAAGAGCCTGGCCCTCGACCTGCGCACGCCGGAAGGCCGGGAAATCGCCCTGAAGCTTGCTGAGAGGGCGCACGTGGCGATCGAAAACGCGCGTCCGGGCGTAATGGACCGGCTCGGGCTCGGGTTCGAGGCGGTGCGTCGGCGAAAGCCCGACATCGTCTATGTCTCGGTCTCGGGCTGGGGGCAGACGGGGCCCGAGCGCGAGAAGCCCATGGTCGACGCCGTCGCGCAGGC
>CAYWBX010000500.1:0-3424 GCA_964456015.1 uncultured Hyphomicrobiaceae bacterium
CGGAGATGATGTCCATTCTTGGCTGCTCCTCGGAGGAGCTCGGTCATGTCCTCAAGGCGCTCGGCTTCCGGCTCGACCGCCGTCCGGCCCCGGCGAAACCCGCCGCAAGGAAGCCTGACGCCGAAGTGGACGCGGCGACCGCCGCCATAGCCGCTGCGGTCGCGCTCGCGTCGCCGCCTTCCGACGCGTCGGCCGTGACATCGGCGGGACCGGGAGACGTGACTTCGCCCGCCTCCGCGTCTGCCGGCGCGGCGGTTGCTGCCGGGTCCTCTACTTCAGAGCCCGAAATGATCGACGTCTGGCGCCCCCGCCGACGCGAGCGTGGCGAGCGATCTCACCACCGTCAGGATGGCGCGCATCGACCCGCGGAAGGAGAGAGGCAGTCGCGCGGTCATCGCGATCGGCACCAGCAGCAACGCGACAGGAACCGGAAGCGGCGCCCTTCTGGCGATCATGCGCCGTCCTCCCCGGCGACTCCGCCTGCGATCGCAAGTCCTGCAGGCGCTTCCGTTGCGGCGCAATCTCCGGCGACCGCGAACGCAGACGCAGCGCCTGCGACCTCGCTGCCGGCAGCCGGCCGCGACGCGCGAGAGAACCGTGATCAGCGCCGCGGAGAGCGAACCGAGCAGCAGCGCAGCATTCAGCAGCATCGCGAGCGTCGCCGGGATGATCGACGCCGGGACGACCGCCGTCCTGAGATCCGTTCGGCAGGTCCGCCCCGGCGCGGACCCGATCCGGACTCACCGTTCGCAGCTCTCGCGGCGCTCAAGTCGCAGCTCGAGGCCAAGGGCAAGGACCGAAGCTAGGGCATGGCTCGCACCGATCGCGATCAGGGCGACGGCAGACCGACAAGCAGTAGCCAGCGGGTCGATCGCTGGCTGTGGTTCGTGCGCGTGGTCAAGTCCCGCACGCTCGCTGCCGGGCTCGTCAGCGACGGACGTGTGCGGCTCAACCGGGAAAAGATCGCCAGACCGAGCCAGCCGGTGCGCGTGGGTGATGTCCTCACGATCACGATTGGACCAAGGCTGCGCATACTCAAGGTCGTCGGTCTCGGCGAGCGGCGGGGGCCTCCGAGCGAGGCGCAGACGCTCTATGAGGACCTGTCGCCCCCCACGAAACAGCCTCACTCAGCGGCGCCGGCAGCCGGCGAACGGGATGCCGGGCTGGGCAGGCCCACAAAGCGAGACCGGCGCCTCCTCGACAAGCTCAAGGGGGAAAACTAGACACGCAGAGGGTCACGCGCGGCGCTTGCCGTCGGCCCGGCATTGCACCGGACCTTTCTGCGGCATGTCGTCGTCTCAGCCTGAGCCCGGGCCGATGATTGCCATGGGTCGGCCGAGATCAGACGTCACTCGGCTTCTGCGCCCGTTTGTGCGCCTGCAGCGAGGCCAGCCGCTCGTCGCGCCAGCGACTCTTTCGGGCGATCTCTTCCGGCGACGGCGTGCGGCCCCAGCTCTCCATGATGCGCGCAACATTCTCCGGTTCGAACTGGTCGCCCGAATAAGGCCGCGAGGCAAGCGCAGCCATTGTCCGCGAGAAGCGCGCGCAATAGTCAGGTATGCCGCCTGGAGCGTTCAGCTCGATGGTCTCGAAGGGCCCCATGAAGCTCCAGCGCAGCCCGAGCCCATGCGCAATCGTCTTGTCGAGGTCTGCCGCCGAGCAATAGCCCTCGCCGACAAGGCGGAAGGCCTCCGACAGCAGGACGGCTTGCATTCGGTTCAGAATAAACCCGTCGATCTCCTTCTTCAGCTCCACCGGCACCTGACCGATGCTTTCGTAGATCGCACGCGCCTTTCTGACGATCTCGGGCGAGGTCCAGGGCGCCGGGCACAGCTCGACGATCGGCACGACGTGCGGCGGATTGACGGGATGTGCGATCAGACAGCGATGGCGGCCCTGCAGGTGCTCGGTGAAGCGCGAGGCGACTATGGCGGATGAGGACGAGACCAGAATGGCATTCTCGGGCGCGGCCGTATCGAGTTCTTGCCATATCTCGAGCTTGGCGGCGATGGTCTCGGGCCCCGACTCCTGAACGAAATCGACACCGGATACCGCGTCCGCAAGCGTCGCCGCCGGATAAAGGCGGCTTGCAGCGGCTGCAGGATCGCTCACCAGCCCATGGCGCGCCAGATCCTCCAGGCTTTCGGCGATCAACCGAGGTGCCGAAGCGGTGACCGCAGGACTGGCGTCCCAAAGCTTCACGGTCCAGCCCGCACGGGCGAAGACGTTGGCCCATGCACGGCCAATAAGGCCGACGCCCACGAGACCCACTGTCGGCATATGCTTTCCTCCGCTCGACGACCGGTACCGTCGAGACTGTAGTGGCGACACACCGTCTTGCGAAGTCTGAACCGATGCACTCGCTGTCACACGGTTCTGGCGTGCAGCAACCGAAAGGGGATACCGTCAGCTGATCGTGCGAGCCGCAGGAGCCCCGAGATGAAGATCAAGCGCATCGAACACATCGCCATTGCCCTGAAGAGCATGGACACGGTCAAGGATGTTCTCGAGAACAAGCTCGGGATTCCGATGGAATACGAAGAGCATCTGCCCAGACACGCGACGACGCTCGCCATGTTTCCGGTGGGCGAGACGTATATTGAGCTCCTGCAATCCGACAGCCCGCAGTCCGGCACGAACAAGTGGATTGCCGAACGCGGCGAAGGCCTCTTCCATATCTGCCTCGAGGTGGACGACATCGATGCCGCGATGATCGAGCTGAAGGGCAAAGGCATTCGCTTCCAGACCGACGAGCCAAGGATCGGGCATGGAGACTGCCGCATCGTGTTCATGGACCCCGCGACGACGGGAGGGCTCGTGATCGAGCTCGCCGAGCCGCCTAAGTCGGGCCACGGCGCCGATCGCCATGCTGCCACGTAGACTCCGAAGTTGCCCCTATCGGATCAAATGCCCGAACGGCTGGAGCCTGCATGGTAGAGCCTGACCAGACCGTCCGCGCCGCCTGCCGCGATCCGTCGCCCGTCCGGCGCGAAGCTCACCGCGCGCATCTCGCCCGCCTTGGAATGATGAGTGTGCAGGCTGCGCGCCTGCCGAATGTTCCACAGGCGTACGGCGCCGTCATCGCTGGCCGAGGCCAACGTCTCGCCATCGGGTGAGAACGCGAGCGCGTTCACTCGCTGCTGATGAATGCGCAGCGTCAAATGCAGCCGGCTCGACAATGTCGACCAAACGCGAAGCTCGCCGTCCTGGCCGGCCGAGGCGAGACGCCGGCCGTCCGGCGAGAACGCGAGAGCCGTAATCGTGTCGCCATGGCCCCGATAGGCGCGCAGCAGCAGGCCGCCTTCGGCTCTCCAAAGCTTCACGGTCTTGTCAGCACCGGCCGATGCGATCTGGCCAGACCTTGCCGAGAAGGCAACCGCTTGAGCAGGGCCTTCGTGACCTTCGATCACCTGAATTGGCTGTG
>CAYWBX010000501.1:0-3423 GCA_964456015.1 uncultured Hyphomicrobiaceae bacterium
GATGTTACCGAGCGCCAGGGCGATCTCGGGAATTCGCGGCCGGGGAACGCGCGCGGCAAGAATGGCAAGCCCGGAGCCGATGCCGAGGAAGACAACGAGCGTCGCTGCTGTGCCGAGCACGAACCAAAGGGCCATCAGCTTGATATCCGAGGAGGTGACGGCGAACGCGGTCAGGCCGATGGCGAGAGCCACGGTGGCAGCGACGATGGACCGCCGCGGCCAAGCCCGCTGCGGTGCGACGTCCTCGCGGAAGAGCACGGAGGCACGCACCTGCTCGCTGCGGCCGAGTGGCCAGAGCATGAAGGCGAGCGCGACCATGAAGCCGTAGAATGCCGCGATCAGCAGGCTCTTGGCGCTGATCGCGAAGCGGATCTCGAAAGGCAGCGCGTTGCCGTAGAGAGCCTGGATCAGCGGCGGCAGCAGCATGCCAGCCGCCATCCCGATGGCGACGCCGAGGCCCGCCAGCAGCAGCACCTCGATGAGAAAGATCGACAGCACCTGCCGGCTGGATGCGCCGACGCACTTGAAGATTGCAATCGACTTGCGCTTCCGGTCGACGAAGGTCGAGACCGCATTGGCGACACCGACGCCGCCGACGAGCAGCGAGGTCAGGCCGATGAGGGTGAGGAATTGACGTAAGCGCTCGATGGAGCGCGAAACGTTGGGCGAGGGATTGGTCCGGTTGGCGCAGATGAAGCCCGCCTCCGGCAGGTCGTTCTTGATCGAGAGGCACCGGCCCTTCACGTCGGCGTCGGATACTCCGTCGGCGAAGCGGATGCGATAGCTCCAGCGCACGAGGCTGCCCGGCTGCACGAGGCCGGTCGTCGTCAGGAAGGCGTTGCTGACGAGAACGCGCGGCCCGAATGGAAGCCGCTCGCCGATCTGGTCGGGCTCCTTCCTGATGACGCCGGCAATGGCGATGTCGGCCGTGCCGATGCGGATTAGGTCGCCGGTCTTGAGCGCCATCCGGTCGAGCAGGAGCTGGTCGACGAGCGCGCCCTTCGCCAGCAACTCATGCAACTTGCCGCCACCCTCGATTTGCAGGTCGCCAAACAGCGGGTAGTTGCCGTCGACAGACTTGAGCTCGACGAGCGCGGGCTGCGAGCCGTCCGGCCGCCGCGCCATGGAGCGCAGCGTCGCTACCTCGCTGACGCTGCCCTGGCGGCGCATCCACGCGATTTCAGCCGCGCTCGCCTCTTGGTGAATGCGCGACAGCGAAAGATCGCCACCGAGTAGCGACTGCCCCTGCCGCTCAAATCCCGATCGCAGGCCGTCGGAAAGGGCGCCGACGCCGGTGATGACGGCAACGCCGAGCGCGACGCAGGAGACGAAGACGTAGAAGCCGCCGAGACCGCCCCTGAGGTCGGTCAGCGCCAGTCTCAGCGCGCGGGGCAGCACCAGCGGCCAGGCGAACGGCGCCTCCTTCAGTGCGTCCGTCGTCATGCGTCGACCGTCTCCACGGCGTCGGCCTCGATCATGCCGTCAGCCATGCGCACGATCCGGCCGCATCTGGAGGCGAGCTCGAGGTCGTGCGTGACGAGGACGAGCGTTATTCCCTGCCGCCGGTGCACGTCGAACATCATGTCGATGACGTTCTGCCCGGTCTTGGTATCGAGGTTGCCGGTCGGCTCGTCGGCGAGGAGCAGCTTCGGCCGGATGGCGAGAGCGCGGGCGAGCGCGACGCGCTGCTGCTCGCCACCCGACAGCTGGGCCGGGAAATGGTGCACACGGGCGGCCAGGCCGACGTCGCACAACAACTCCTCGGCCCGCATCTGTGGATCGGTCGCGCCGCCGAACTCCAGCGGCAGGGCGACGTTCTCGAGCGCCGTCATGGTCGGCACGAGGTGGAACGACTGGAAGACGATGCCGATCGAACGGCCGCGCAAACGCGCCAGCGCGTCCTCGCTCATTTGCGAGAGCTCCTCGCCTGCGACCTTGATGCTGCCCGCGGTCGCCCGCTCGAGGCCCGCCATGATCATCAGCAGCGTCGTCTTGCCGGAGCCCGACGGGCCGACCACGGCGACCGATTCACCCTGGGCCACGCTCATGCTGACGCCGCGCAGGATCTCAACAACGCCCGCCCGGCTCGGCAGGGACAGCGAGACGCCCTTCAAGGCGACGATGGGATAGAGGGTTTTCACCGTGACACTTTCCTAATGTTCACCGGGATCTTGCCGGCATGACCGCCGATGGCTACGTCAGACAATGAGATTCGGACCAAATGAGGATCGCTAAGGTGTCGCCTCGGACGAACGGCTTCACAACGGCATCGGCAGGCGCCAACCGTCGCTCGCTGCGAGATATGGTATGGCTCCGGCTGCTTGTCACGGGATTGTTAGTGATGACAGTCACTTGCATCGGCGCTTTGGGTCAAGCTTCGCAAAATCCCGTCAAGATCGTTGCCCTCGGCGACAGCCTGACGGCAGGCTTCCTGCTGCGCCCCAGTGATGCTTTCCCCGCGCAGCTCGCCGCCGCACTGAAGAAAAAGGGCATAGCGGTCGAGATCATAAACGCCGGCGTCTCGGGCGATACGGCAAAGGCCGGACTCGAGCGTCTGGACTGGGCGGTGCCGGACGGGACGGAGGCGGTCATCGTCGAGCTCGGCGCAAACGACGCCCTGAGGGGCATCGACCCGGCCGAAACCCGCAAGGCGCTCGACGCGATCATGTCCCGGCTGAAGGCGCGCGGCATCGAGATCCTGCTCGCGGGTATGGAGGCGCCGCGCAACCTCGGACCCGAGTACACGAAGGCCTTCAACTCCATCTATCCGGATCTCGCGCAGAAGCACGGCGCGCTGCTCTACCCGTTCTTCCTCAAGGGTGTGGCGCTCGATCCCAAGCTCAACCTGGCCGACGGGCTGCATCCGAACGCGGAGGGCGTCGGCCGCATCGTCGAGGCGATCGTGCCCGACGTCACGGAGCTCGTGGCGCGGGCAAAGAAGCGCCGGCCTTCCTGACGGGCCCCAGGGCCGAGATCGTTCTTGCCGCGTCAACTCCAAGGGACCCCAATGCCCAGGCTCTTCACAGGCATCGAGATCCCCGCCGACATCAAGGCCCGGCTCGCCCTCCTCAACGCCCCCATGCACGGTGCCAAATGGGTCGACGGCGACGACTATCACCTGACACTGCGCTTCCTCGGCGACGTCGAGGACCGCGTCGCCGACGAATTCCTCGATCTCGTAGCCGACCCGATGGTCGGTCCGTTCAGCATCATCATCAATGGGCTCGGCTGCTTCGGCGGGCGCCAGCCGCGCGCCATATGGGCCGGCATCGAGCCATGCCCAGAGATCGAGCGGCTCAATCAGGCGCACGAACGCGCGGCGCGCGCCGTGGGCCTCGAGCCCGATGCGCGGGCCTTCAAGCCGCATGTGACACTCGCGCGGCTCAAGGGCACGCGTGCCGAGGCCGTTGCCGAGTTCCTAGG
>CAYWBX010000502.1:0-3419 GCA_964456015.1 uncultured Hyphomicrobiaceae bacterium
TCGCTGCGACGTCGGCCAGGATGTCGCGGCGTGCGGCCTCGATGTAGGCCATGTCCGAGCGTCCAACCGGCTCGACCTGCGCCGTCTCGGCCGCGATCCTGCCGTCCAGGAGGATTGCGATCAGGTCCGATTCCCGGATCTCGCCATCGCTGATCGCGGTGTACGGAGCGGCCGTGTAGTCGTTCGCGTAAATCACGGTCTGGCGCGCATGGGCACGCAACCGGTGAAGCACCGGCGTGAAGTCGGCGTCTCCCGACAGAATGACGAACTCGTCGAAGTAGGTCTCGTGGGTGAGGAAATCCCGGACATCCATGACCATGCGGATGTCCGACGAATTCTTGAGCTGCGCGGTCAACGGCGGGCAATCGATGATCTCGAAGCCGGAGCGCAAGAAATGATGGCGGACAAAGGGGAACGAATTCATATCCGTTGAATTGTCGGCCTGATTGCGACGCGGAACCGGGTTGCCGTAGCACCGGTTCATGACGATGCGCCGGCCGCCGGCCGCCAACGGAGCATTGGTGGGTGTGATGAGGCTGCCGGTCTCAATCGCCTTCAGCCAGACAGCGGCATCCTTGGCGAAGCGCTTGGCTGCCTCCTCGCTCTTGCGCTTGAGCGACAGGTAGATGTTGTCGTAGTCGACGAATACCGCGCTCAGGAATTGCCCTGACGTTCTTTCGCGCCTCATCTGCCCCAGCCCCCACCTGCCGCATGCGCTTGACTCGGCTGCACTCTTGATGAGTCGCAGGATTGCGGCAAGAACCGGGGCTCGCCTGCCCGCAACCAATTTTCACTTTGTTATTTCAATTGGTTGTGGTGACCGTCCGACGGAAGAACCGGTGGATAACGCCTGCATACCCCGCAATTGGTGCCCGATAGTCACAGGTCAACGTCGCTCATCGCCAGTCAACAGGCAGCGATCCGCCAACATCCAATTGGAACCCTTCAAACCGAAACCCTGGAGCGACGGTGCAGCCGACCAGCGTCCAGGCTCCCGTCGAGCGCGCGCGCTGCCAAAAGCCGGCCGGCACGACGACCTGCGGCCGCTCGCCGCGATCCAGGCCCGGACCCAGGCTGACCGATGACTGCGCGGCCCCGCCCTGATCGGCCATCTCGAGGCGCAACGTGGCCCCTGCATACCAGTGCCAGACCTCGCAAGCGTCGATCCTGTGCCAAGCCGACGCCTCGCCGCGCCTCAAGAGAAAGTAGATGGCCGTCGAGGCGGCGCGGCCGGCAGACCCGATCGCGGCATCGCGGAAAGTCTCGCGGTAGTGCCCCCCTTCCGGATGGGGTACGAGCTCAAGAATTCGGATCACGTCTTCGGCCGTGAGCATCACCATGCCTCCTCGAAGCCGTCGGCACGGACGGAAGGCCGCCGCCTGCGGGCGACTGCGGACGCCCGCGCCGATGCGATTGGACGCGGCAGCCCCGAGTTCCTATGTTGAGTTGTAGCCTCGCTCAAGACCCCGATCGAGCCAGCCTCAGCGATGACTGCCGGCAGCGGACGACGGCCGGCCCGGCAACGACGCGGATGCAACCAGCACCATGAAGTTCTCCCGATTTCCGCTCCATGAAGCAGAAGGCGCGATCCTGGCGCACTCGATCGCGACGCCTCGCGGCGTGATCAAGAAGGGCCGCAAGCTCGGATCGGACGAGATCGCGCGGCTGCGCGCGGCCGGGATCGATGCCGTCGTCGCCGCCCGTCTCGAGGCCGGCGATGTCGGGGAGGACGAGGCCGCGCGCCGGCTCGCGCACGCGCTCGCCGGCAGCGCGGTCAGGGAAGCGGCGCCGTTCACTGGCCGGGCCAACCTGTTTGCTCTTAGCGCCGGCCTCGCGGTCATCGATGCGCAGGCCATCGCTCGCATCAACGCGCTCGACGAGGGTCTGACGGTGGCCACCGTTCCACCGTTCGAGCGCGTCGGCCAAGGGCAGATGATTGCGACCGTCAAGGTCATCACATTCGCGCTGCCGGACCGTGTGGTGTCCGGCGCCGAGGCAATCGCGCGGGGGGCAGGTCAGGCGATCCGCGTCGCGCCGCTCGTGGCCCGGACCGCCGGTCTCATCCTGACGCAGACGGCGGCAACGAAGGCGAGCGTTCTCAACAAACGTCGTGAGGCGATCGCGGTGCGCCTCGCCGCGCTCGGCTGCCGGCTCGGGCCGATCGAGACCGTCGCGCACAGGGAGGAGGCGGTCGCCGGCGCGATCGCGCGTATGCGAACGGCGGGGGCCGATCCGATCCTGATCTTCGCCGCGTCGGCGATCGTCGATCGCGGCGACGTCATCCCGGCGGGGCTCTTGCTGGCGGGCGGCGAGATCGAACGGCTCGGGATGCCGGTCGATCCCGGGAACCTCATGCTGCTCGGCCGGATCGGCGCGACGGCCGTCGTGGGGGCTCCAAGCTGCGCCGCCTCGCCGAAGCTCAACGGATTCGACTGGATCCTCGAACGGCTGGTGGCCGGACTGGCGATCACGAGTGCGGATGTGGCCGGGATGGGGGTCGGCGGACTGCTCAAGGAGATCGCAACCCGGCCGCAGCCGCGCGAAGGGAGCGATGGCGCGGAGGACGGGGAGGAGGGAGCGCGCCGGGCACCCCGGATTGGCGCCATCCTGCTCGCCGCGGGCCGTTCGACCCGCTTCGGCGGGCCCAACAAGCTGCTGGCGGAGCTCGCCGGCAAGCCCGTGGTCAGGCACGCCGCCGAGGGGCTCCTGCAAAGCCAGGCGCGGCCGGTGATCGTCGTCACCGGTCACATGGCCGAGGCCGTCCGAGCGGCGCTTGCCGGACTCGAGGTTTCGATCGTCCACAATGCGGAGTTCGCGAGCGGCATGAGCACATCGCTCAGGAAGGGCATCGCGGCGCTGCCCGCCGGAACTGACGGCGTCGTCGTCGCGCTCGCCGACATGCCCCGGATTGCGGGGTCCCACATCGACCGGCTGATTGCCGCGTTCGCGCCGAAAGAGAACCGCTCCATCATCGTGCCGGTGACCCGCGGCGAGCGCGGCAACCCGGTGTTGTTCGGCGCCGAGCACTTCGCGGAGCTCGCGGCGATCGCCGGCGATACCGGAGCACGTCACATCATCGGGCAGCACGCGGACCAGGTCGCAGAGGTCGATCTCGACGACGAGGCGATCTTCATGGACGTCGACACGCCGGACGCGCTTTCGCGGCTTGCGGGCACCGGCTGATCCGCGCCGTGCGGCGCGGTGGCTGCGGTTGCAGCGGCTGCCCGAGGGCGGGCGCTCTGCTATAATGCATTAGGTTTCGGCGTCCGCTGTGCCGCGCCGGAGAAGCGGGAGCACGTGTGCGTTCACCATTCGAGATCGGCGGACAGTTGATCGAGCCCGGCACGCGCCGGATCATCGACCTGCCGGTGTCAAAGCTATCCAACCACACGCCCGTGACGCTGCCGGTGCATGTGCTG
>CAYWBX010000503.1:0-3414 GCA_964456015.1 uncultured Hyphomicrobiaceae bacterium
ACCAAGGCGCAGTTCGCCGCCGACGATTTCCTGCTCTAGGCTCGAGCGGCGGCCCCGTCCCTCACCGGGGCCTGCGGCTTCGGCAGCGGGAGGGTGCGCGGCGGCACGCCAACGGCGGGGCGTTCGCCCAATGCGACGAGCCGCCGATTCAGAGGCTCTCCAGGATGTAGCCGGCGCCGCGAACCGTGCGGATCGGGTCCGCTTCGTTGCCGCGCACGAGCGCCTTGCGCAGGCGGCCGATGTGCACGTCGATGGTGCGTTCGTCGATCTCGGCGGTCGTGCCCCACACGCGGTCGATGATCTGGCTGCGCGTGAGCACGCGGCCCGCACTCTCCAGCAAGACTTCGAGCAGCTTATATTCCGTGGGGCCGAGTGTTACCTGGCGCTGGCCGCGCATGACGCGATGGGCCTGCCGATCGAGCGTGAGGCCGCCGGCGACGAGCTTGTCGGCAATGCGCTCCGGCGCCGCGCGGCGCAACAGGGCCTGCACCCGCGCCAAGAGCTCGGGGACCGAGAAGGGCTTGACCACGTAGTCGTCGGCGCCCGTCGCAAGGCCGCGGATGCGGTCCGTCTCCTCTCCGCGCGCAGTCAACATCAGCACGGGCATGTGTGCGGTTTTCGGCGACCGGCGCAGCCGTCCGCAGAACTCGATGCCGGACATTTCCGGCAGCATCCAGTCGAGGATGACGAGATCGAACAGCTCTTCGTCGAGCAGAAGCTCGGCCTCCTCGGCGTTGGTCGACGCGCAGACGCCGTGTCCGGCGGACGCGAGGTTGTAGGTAAGCAGCTTGATCAAGGACGGATCGTCCTCGACGAGCAGGATGCGGGTCGGCATTGCGGCGAAGCTCGCATGTGATCGTTTCTCGGCGCGAGCGCCGCGACATGGCCGCCCCAAGCGGTGGTTCCGGCGGCGGCTGCGGCACTCGGCGCCCGCGACAGCATTTTGACAAGCCAACGCGACGGCTGGATGACACGCCAACCAGCTGAAAGTGCTCAATTTATCGGTTTGGATCCGACACTCGCAGATGCCGCGCGCGCTTCCGAAGCCCCGCTCGCAGGGCGTCGCCGGCACGTCAATGCGCCACCCCGGGCACGTAACCGCCTTACGTCGGATCGAACAGGTTCCGCCCGTCCACGCACTGCACCCGGCCCTTGGCGCCCATCATGTCGTGATCGACCATGGACTGCAGCAGCACCGGGTCCTCCGGCGTGTTGGCGATGAAACGCCGCCCGTCGGAAAGCCGTCCGAACAGGATGGCGAAGGACGGGCCCTTGCGGTCGTGCATCACGGTGTAGGTCTCGATGGTGGCGGGACCGTTCGCCGCCGCCACGGTCGCGGGGCCTTTGTCGCGGTCGATCTCGGCCTGATAAAGGGCGGGGTCCTTCGGCGCGAACGGCTTGCCGGGTGGCGTCGTCGAATAGATGCCCGCCGACTGCTTGGTGACGTAATTGCCGTTCGCAGTGACGAGGCCGAAGCTGCCCGGCCTTGCGCGCACCTCGTCCATCATCTGCGCGATCGAATGCGTGACGTAGTTGTTGCCGGGACCGCCGAAGTAAGGCAGGCCGCCCGTGACGGTCAGACCGCGCGGGTCGTCCTCGGGAATGCCCATCTCGCGACAGGCGATCTCCACAGCCGACGGAAAGCAGCTGTAGAGGTCGATCTTCTGGATGTCCTTCAGCGACTTGCCGGCCATGGCGAAGGTCTCGCGCGCGACGATGCGCATGGCGGGCGAGGAATGGTAATTGTGGCGGTCGGAGATGTACCAGTGGTCGTGGGCGTCGGCGCAGCCGTGCAGATAGACCCAGCGATCCTCCGGGATGCCGAGTTCCTTCGCCTTGGCCACCGACGTCAGAATGATGGCGGCGGATTGGTCGATGAAGGCGTTGGAGTTCATGAGCTTCGTATAGGGAAAGCCGATGTAGGGGTTATCGGCGGAGACGGTGGCAATCTGCTCGGCAGTGAACCCCTGGCGGCGATCGGCGAGCGGATTGCTTTTCGCAACCGCGGCGAAATGCGCGAACAGGCGGCCGATGGCCGCCATGTGCTCCGGCACGGTGCGCCCGCGATTGACGCGGATTCCCTGCTCGAAAAGCGGGTAGGCGAAGATGGCGCCGGCCATGCGATGGCGGTCCTCGACATCGTTCCAACCGCGCGTGGCGATGCCCCATTCCTCGAAGCTGCCGCCCGCGTCCTCGTTCCAGTCAAGGGCGAGCCCGGCGCGTTCCGCCGCCTTCTGCGTCGCAAGCGCCTCGCCACCGCAGATCATGGCGGCGGCGACCTCGCCGCGCGTCACCATCTCGAACAGACGATTCACGCACCACTGCGGCATGTTTCCGCCGGGGTGCGTGTAGACAAGCCGGCGATGGCGCGTATTGCCGATGCGGTCGGCGATGGATTTGGGCGGGTTCTTCGGGCCGCCGAACGGGCTCTTGAAGCGCCAGCTCGTGTCCGAAAAGGAGCGCAGCACGACGATGGTGTCGAGCGCCTCGAGCAGCTCCGCGCCGGCGCGCGCCTCCTCCGCCGCCTTGCGCGCGGCGGCGGCGGTGAGGTCCATGGGGCCCAAAGCCCGCGCCGGATCGCGCTCGCGCTGTGTGACCTGACCGGAGCCGACGAGGATCGGGATGCGGTTGGGGTCCATGAGCGTTCACTCCTCTCGCGCCTTCGCGCGCTGTCTCATCTCTCGCGACGGATTCTCGGCAAGCGGAATGCTGGCAGGCGCGCGGCGGCAGCGTCAACGGCTTGCGCGGGCGGGCTCGCTCAGCAGGTGGCGCCGCCGTCGACGGCGAGGTAGGCACCGGTGACGAAGGACGCCTCGTCAGAGAGCAGGAAGAGTGCGGCGTTGGCCACCTCTTCCGGCTTGCCCGGGCGGCCCATCGGCGTCTGATAGGCGCGCTTCCTGACGAGCTCCTCCTTGTCCATCCCCATGGTCGACTGCTGATCAGGGCGGGCGACAAAGACGCGCAGCATCGGCGTGTCGATGGGGCCAGGACAGATGGCGTTGACGCGGATCTTCTCCTTTGCGTAGCGCTTGGCAAGACCGCGAACGAGACCGACGACGCCATGCTTGACCGCCGAGTAGACCGGGCTGAACTGGGAGCCCGAGATGCCCGACGTCGAGGCCGTGTAGAGCAGTGCGCCGCCGCCGCGGGCGCGCATCTCGGGCAGCGCCGCCTCGGTGGTGATGATGACGGTGCGCAGATTGAGCGTCACGGCGTTGTCCCATTCGCGCATGTCGAGGCCTTCGAAGGAGGCGGGCCCGGGGTGGCCAACGTGGTTCCAGACGAAGTCGACGCCGCCGAGCGCCTTCGCCGTCTCGGTGACGATGTTCTTCGAGTCCGCGTCCCGGCTCAGGTCGGCGACGATGCCGTGCGCCTTGCCGCCAGCGCTCCTGATCTCGCCGACGACGGCCTCCA
>CAYWBX010000504.1:0-3409 GCA_964456015.1 uncultured Hyphomicrobiaceae bacterium
GGGATTGCGTAGCCTGTCACCGATTTCTTTCGAAGGCGTCGGCGAGGCGCAGCATGCCGGCCTCGTCGAAGTGCTTCGTCAAAACCTGCATGCCAACCGGCAGGCCCGCCGCGGTGCGACCGCAAGGGACGCTCATGCACGGGATGCCGGCCAGCGATCCGGTGATGGTGTAGATGTCCGACAGGTACATCTCCAGCGGATCGTCGATCTTCTCCCCCAGCTTGAAGGCGGGAAACGGCGACACCGGGGCCACGATGGCGTCAACCTTCCGGAACGCCTCGGCGAAATCCCGTGCGATCAGCGCCCGCACCTTTTGCGCCTTCAGGTAGTAGGCGTCGTAGTAACCCGCGCTCAGCACGTATGTGCCGAGCATGATCCGGCGCTTGCACTCGGCGCCGAACCCCTCGCCCCGCGTGGCCCGGTACATGTCGATGAGCGACTCGCCCTGCCGGCTCCGCGTGGTGTAGCGGACGCCGTCGTACCGGGCGAGATTCGAGCTGGCCTCGGCCGTGCAAATGATGTAGTACGTGGCAATGGCGTAGTCCGTCGACGGCAGGCTGATGTCGAGCGCCTCGCAGCCCAGCCCCTTCAGCGTATCCACGGAGCGCAGGATCAGGTCTCCGGTCTCGCTGGACAGATCTTTGAAGTACTCCTTCGGCAGCCCGATCCGCATGCCCCTCACGTCGCCGTCGAGCAGCGCCGTGTAATCCGGCACGGGTACGAACGCCGAGGTGGAGTCCATCTCGTCGCGGCCGGCAATCGCCTGGAGCAGCCGGGCGACGTCTCGCACCGAGCGGGCGAATGGTCCGATGTGGTCGAGCGAGCTGGCAAACGCCACCAGGCCGTAGCGGGAGACCCGCCCATAAGTTGGCGTGACGCCGGTGACGCCGCAGAAGGAAGCCGGCTGCCGCACCGAGCCGCCGGTGTCGGAGCCGAGCGCCAGGACCGCCGTGCCCTGCGCCACCGCCGCCGCCGAGCCGCCGCTCGATCCGCCCGGCACCCGATCCGGCGCCGCCGGGTTGCGAACCGGGCCGAAAGCCGAATTCTCGTTGGAGGACCCCATCGCGAATTCATCGCAGTTCGTCTTTCCGAGGATGACTCCGCCCGCCTGCTCCAGCCGGACGACAGCCGTGGCGTCGTACGGCGGGACGTAGTCCGCCAGCAGTCGAGATGCGCAGGTGGACCGCACGCCCTTGGTGAGGATGACGTCCTTGACCGCCACGGGCACGCCCGCCAGCGGGCCCGGGTCCTCCCCGCGGGCGAGCTTCTCATCGACCGCCCGGGCTGACTCCAGGGCGCGTTCCGGACAAAAGCGGAGATAGGCGTTGGTCTTCGGATTCTCCGCCTCGGTGAAGCGGAGCGCCTCGGTGGCCAGCTCCACGGCGCTGAACCGGCGCGCGAGGAGGCCTTCGCGGATCGAGTCGATCGTCAGCTCGGGAATCGGCGGGATGTCCGCGGCCATGGCTACTTGTCGATCACCAGCGGCACCTTGAAATAGCCCGCCCCGGCGAGCGGCGCGTTGGCGACGGCCGTCTCGCTGCCGAGCGTCGCGCGCTCGGCGTCCTCGCGCAGCGTGGCCGTTTCCCCGGCGTCGAAGAGCACCTGGGCCATCGGCTCGACATCGCTCGTGTCGAGCTCGTTCAGCTTGTCCATGTAGACCAGGATCTCCTCGAGCTCGGCGCGCATACGGCCGATTTCGGCGTCGGTAAGTCTCAGGTTGGCCAGGTCGGCGACGTAGCGGACCTCGCGCTCGGTGATCTTCAAGCGGACGCCCTCTTGCGACGTTCCCGGTAGATCTTGCGGAGCACCGGATCCTCGATGCGGTCGGCTTCGTCGTAAGGGACGGTGACCGATTCGGCCCGCTGCGGCAGGCGGCGTGGAATCGCAACCCGGAACTCGACCTCCGTCACGATCGGTTCCCCAATCACCTGGTCGAGCCTCTTGAGTATCTGCGACCGGAGAGTGAAAAGCTGGCGCTTCCAGATGGAGTCCTCGACCTCGACGACCAGCCGGCTTCGGACAAGCGAGACGGCGCGGGCGTGCCGCGCGATGCGCTCGCTCACGGCCAGTGGCCAGGCCGCGCAGGCCAGACGCTCGTGGGACACCGCGCCCGCTGGCAGCTTCAGCCGCGAAATCAGTCTGCCGGCACGCTCCATGGAGGGGTTGGAAAGCCGCATTGTACCATGCGGGTTTCGGTGAGGTTCGTGTCGTGGGTCCATGGTCGGAGCGCCTCCTGGCGGCGGCGAAGCGAAGAGATCGTGCGAAGCGTGCCGATCGCGTCTCATCCGGAAAAGAGCGTACAATTGTACAATAGATGGCTTTCATGGTGATCGATACATCGGCGGTCCTCGGGGTGCTGCTCGAAGAACCGTCGCGGGCGGCCCTCATCAAAGCTACGAAAGGATACGGCCTGGTCGGCGCCCCGTCCCTGCCTTGGGAGGTTGGCAACGCGCTGATGGCCGGTGTCCGACGACGGCGGTTATCAGCGGAGGCAGTGCGCCAAGCTTGGGCAAGCTACCAAGTGGTGCCTGTCCGGTTGGCGGAGATTGATGTAGGGCGGGCACTGGAGATCGCCATGGGTTTGGGGCTTTATGCCTACGACGCCTACGTCCTGGAGACGGCGCGTGCGGAGCGCCTTCCCGTGCTCACGCTCGACAGCGGCCTGACGCGGGCGGCGCAACAACTGGGCCTGAGGCTGGTGGAGTTTGAGCAATGAAAGTCTATAGTTACTCGGAAGCGAGGCAGCAACTTGCCGAACTACTGAACCGTGCCAGACGAGAAGGACAAGTGGAGATCCGCCGGCGCGACGGGCAGGCGTTTATTGTGCGTCCGACCGCCAGAGCCGGTTCGCCGCTCGATGTGCCAGGAGTGGCGAGCAACCTTTCCCGGCTGGAAATCGTGGAACTGGTGCGCCAAAGCCGCCGGTCGACCGAGCGCTTCCTTGCTCGGACAAATCCACGCAACAAGTTGCTCCGCTCTCGCGCGCGCAGAGCGCGCTGACGTGACGAGTGGACACGGGTATGCTCGTCCTTGCCTCTCAATCTCCCCGGCGGCAGGAAATCCTCGCTCGCGCGGGAATCGAATTCCTCGTGAGGCCGGCCGAGATTGACGAATCCAGAATCGGCGACGAGGATCCAATCGAGCACGTGCGCCGCTTGGCTCGCCAGAAGGCGGAGGCGGTCGAGGCTGGACCAGGCGACATCGTGCTCGGCGCCGATACGGTAGTGGTAGTCGGCGACGAGATCCTCGGCAAACCCGCAGACGCCGGCGGCGCGAGACGGATGCTGGAGGCTCTGTCGGGCAGGGAGCATCTCGTGGTGACGGGCATCTGCCTTCGGCGGGACACGCGCGCGGTCGAGGACGTGGAAACCAGCAAGGTGCGTTTCGTTCCGCTGTCGGCCGCCGAGAT
>CAYWBX010000505.1:0-3402 GCA_964456015.1 uncultured Hyphomicrobiaceae bacterium
GGCGGCCCCACGGCGCTCTTGGCGGCAAAACACCCGCCCAGTACCTTCAAGCCCGCCAAGCCGAGGAGACCTCACGTTCTCAGATGTCTTGAACCTGGACAGCCGCTTGCCGAGACCCGTTTAGCCCGCTAGCAAACCCCCATCATGGTCCGCAGCCTGCGGAGAGGACATGTCTTCGGAACAGCCGCTCGCCAATCGGATCGCTCTCGTCACCGGCGCCTCGCGTGGCATCGGGCGCGCTGTCGCGATCGGCCTCGCCAAGGCCGGGGCGCACGTCATCATCCTGGCGCGCACGGTTGGGGGCCTGGAAGAGGTGGATGACGAAATCCGCGCCTCGGGCAGCGCGGCGACGCTCGTCGCGCTCGATCTGAGAAAGACCGACAGGCTCGATGCGCTGGGGCCAAGCATCCTGCAGCGGTGGGGACGGCTCGACATCCTCGTCGCCAATGCCGCTGTGCTCGGTCCCTTGTCGCCGCTCGGCCATATCACGTCCGAGGCCTGGGCCGAGGTGATCGACGTCAATCTGACGGCAAACTGGCATCTGATCCGGTCGCTGGATCCGTTGATCCGCCGCTCGGCTGCGGGCCGCGCGATCTTCGTCTCATCGGGCGCTGCCAGCGCCGCCAACGCTTACTGGGGACCCTACGCTGTCTCCAAGGCCGGTCTCGAAGCGCTCGCGAAGACCTGGGCGCACGAACTCCAGAACACGCCGGCGCGGGTCAACATCGTCAGTCCCGGGCCGATCCGCACACACATGCGCGCCAGAGCCTTTCCGGGCGAGGACCCGTCAACGCTTAGGGCGCCTGAAGACATCGTTCCGCTCTTCCTGCGGCTTGCAGATCCCGCCTGCACGGAAACCGGCCGCATCTTTGACTTCAAGACCGGCGAGGTGCGTTAGCGCGCACGTCCGGCAATCCGCGCCGCGCCGGTCACGCGCTCGCGGTGCACGAGATAGATACCGGACGAGATGACGATCGCCGCGCCGGCGACGGTCCACAGGTCGGGCACGTGCCCGAACACCAGGTATCCGCCGGCGGTGTGCGAGATGAGGCCGAGGTAGACGAACGGGGCAAGCGTCGAGGCCGGTGCGTGGCGGTAGGCAATGATGAAGATGTAGTGGCCGAGGCCGCCCCAGAACCCCATCGACGCCAGCAGCAGCCACACCCGGACCTCTGTCGGCCAGACCCAATCGACGATGGCGAACGGTGCCATCGCGAACGTGCCCGCCAGCAGCGAGTAGAAGAGCGTCACTTCCGGTGCGTCATAGGTGGCGAGGTAGCGGGTGAGAAGCATGAAGCCCGCGTAGCAGAGCATCGAGCCGAAGGCGAAAATCAGCGCCGGCTCGAAGGTGGCGACGCCAGGACGCACGACGACGAGAATGCCGAGGAATCCGACGCAGATGGCGACCATCCGCCGCCACCCCACCCACTCGCCGAGAAACGGCCCAGCAAGAAGAGCGACGAGCAGCGGCGCCAGGAAGTAGACGGTCTGCGTCTGGTCGAGGCGCAGATGGCGCAGCGCCAGGAAATTGAGCAGGGTCGAGAACAGCATGAGCGTCGAACGCAAGAGCTGGTGTTTCACCCGCCTGCTGTTCAGGAGCCACGGCAGCGCTACCACGCCCATCACGACGATGATGAGGAGAAACTGGCTGACAAACCGCATCCAGACCATTTGCGTCACCGGAAGCTGCACGACGCTCGCCATGAACTTCGCGGTGGTGTCGAGCACCGAGAACAGCGCCAGCGCAAGGCACATCAACGCAATCCCTTTAAGGGGGTTCTGCTGCAGTTGCGGAATCGGTGCGGGCGTCGCCCGTTGCATGGCGGTCTCGGGAATCAGCGCAAGAAGGACTTCGCCCCTATAACCCGCCGTTGCGGCCTTCGTGAGAGGCGGCGCGCCGTGACGCAGGCATCGGCGTCAAAAAGCGGCGCCGGTCGGTTGCGCGTCGTCGAACAGGCCTGCTCGGCCGGATGTGGTGGGCGGTGAGAGGATCGAACTCCCGACATCCTCGGTGTAAACGAGGCGCTCTACCGCTGAGCTAACCGCCCTCCGTGCGCAGGCTTTAGGGCTGGGTCGCTGCCCTGTAAAGGCAGGAATGACAACGGTGGCGGCGAGGCGCGGCGGCGTTTGCCGCAATGGACGGCTGTGCCTCGTCTAGATCGCCTACCGTCGAGGGGAGGACAGCGCGGGAACGCTGGACGGAAGGTTGCGCGTCGCGGGTGCCCAGCCAGCATTCGCTTGACTAGGGAGCGCACCTCACCTATCAGCATCCGACGCCGCGCAGCACTCCGTTGCCCGGCATCGCGCGGGCGTAGCTCAGCTGGTTAGAGCGCCGGCCTGTCACGCCGGAGGCCGCGGGTTCAAGTCCCGTCGCTCGCGCCATTTCCCTATAAGTTCAGCATCTTGCGGTGCTATCGCATTGGCAGGCCTAGGGTGTTGCATCGGCGGCGCTGACCGGGAAAACTGCCTCCACCCCCTCCCTCGTCGGCAGGCCCGATGTCGCAAACCCGCCTTGCCCGACGGCTGCTCCAACGCCTGCCGTTCCATTACGGCTGGGTTATCTTGGCGGCCGTCCTGCTTGCCTGCCTGTCACGGGCAGGTCCGGCGGTTGCCACGCTCTCCATGTTCGTGACGCCGATGACGGCGGAACTTGGCTGGTCGCGCACGGCGCTTGCCGGCGCCGTGTCGCTCGGCGGCGTGCTGGCGGCCGTGTTCTCACCGGTCATCGGCAGCTACCTCGATCGCCATGGCGCCCGCCTGATCCTGGGGCTCGCCGTTCTCGCCACCGGCACCACGCTCATGCTGCTGTCCACGGTCGGCTCGATCTGGAGCTTCTATCTGCTCTATTGCATCGCGCGCATGTGCTGGGCAGGCCCCTACGATCTCGGTATCCATGGCGCGCTCAACAACTGGTTCGTGGCACGTCGCGCCGCGGTTGCCTCCGCGTCCGGGTTCACGCAAACGCTCGGTATCACGTTCATGCCGTTCATCGCCTACGCCATGATCGAGGGGCACGGGTGGCGTAGCGGCTGGCTCGTCATCGGCGCCCTGGTGTTGGCCCTGGGGCTCCTCCCGTCCGCCCTGTTCCTCATCCGCCGGCCCGAGGACGTCGGCCTCGCACCGGATCTTGGACGCCAACCGACGGGGAGTGCCGGAGCGGAGGGAACCTCGCCGGCAGTCCGGCGCGAGCCCACTTACACGCGCGCCGAAGCGATGCGAACCCGCGCTTTCTGGATGCTCGGACTCTACACGGCGCTCGTCTATCCGGTGCAGGCGGGAATGAGCCTGCATCAGGCGGCGCACCTCATCGAACAGGGCCTGTCACCGGCCAGTGCCGCAACCGCCGTCAGCCTGTACTCGCTCACTTCGGCGCTGACCGGCCTCAGCTATGGGGTCCTCAGC
>CAYWBX010000506.1:0-3385 GCA_964456015.1 uncultured Hyphomicrobiaceae bacterium
TGGACGCCGTCAATGCAACTAATAATGATTTGCAATTAAGCCCGAATTTGCAAATGCGATGCAACTGGCTTATTGAGTGGCGATTGTCTTCTGCGAGGGTGGCTGCATGGCGGCGATCAAGGAGCGCGCGGCGAGGTATGAGGCTCAGCTTCGCGAAGCGGGACTGCGCATGACGCGCCAGCGGGTGGCCATCATTGAGGTGCTTGCCGAGACGGACGATCACCCGGATGCGAACGAGATATTCCATCGCGCCTTCTTGAAGGACAAGTCGATCTCGCTGTCGACGGTCTATCGCACCATGCGGGTCCTCGAGCAGACCGGCACGATCCATCGGCACGCTTTCGAGGACGGCCGCTCCCGATTCGAGCGGGCGGGCCAGCAGCATCACGATCATCTGATCGACCTCGAGACCGGCAAGGTCATTGAGTTTCATTCCGAGAAGATCGAGCAGTTGCAGGCTGAGATTGCGCGTGACCTCGGCTACGACATCGTGCGACATCGCCTCGAGCTCTACGGTGTCAGGCGGAAGGGGCGAAAAGGCCGGACCTGAGCCGGTCTCGCAGCGCGGCGGCACGGATCCCGGCTTGCGCCACGGCTGCAAGATCGACGGGTTCCCGAAGCAGACAAATGCTCAGCCGGCGAAAGCATGACACCTGGATCATCGGGATGTAAGCTGACGTTGAACGTCAATGATGGCTCGAAGGAGCTGGATGCAATGCGGATAGGCGTGCCGAAGGAGACCAAAGTCCGCGAGTATCGGGTGGGGCTCACGCCCGCGAGCGTCCGGGAGCTCACGGCGCACGGACACGAAGTCCTCGTTGAGACGGGAGCCGGCGACGGCATCGGCATGAGCGATGAGAGCTACGTGCGTGCGGGCGCGCGCATCGCGGGCAATGCTGCGGACGTTTTTGCGTTCGGCGAGCTCATCATGAAGGTCAAGGAGCCGCTTGCGCCCGAGCGCCGGATGCTGCGGCCGGGACAGGTCCTTTTCACCTATCTCCATCTGGCGCCCGATCCCGAGCAGGCGCGGGATCTGATGGCATCGAACGCCGTCTGCATCGCTTACGAGACCGTCACGTCACCGTCCGGCTCGCTGCCTCTGCTTGCGCCCATGTCCGAGGTGGCGGGGCGAATGTCCGTGCAGGTTGGCGCCTACTTTCTCGAGAAGGCACACGGCGGGCAAGGCATCCTGCTTGGCGGCGTTCCGGGTGTCGAGCCGGCGAAGGTGGTGGTGATCGGCGGCGGTGTCGTCGGCTCCCACGCCATCGACGTCGCCCTGGGGATGGGCGCCGAGGTCACGGTGCTCGATAAGAACGTCGAAGTCCTTCGGCGGCTGTGGGCGCACTACGGTCGCCCGCTTAATACGGTGTTTGCGACGCGCGATGCGATCGACCGCCATCTGCGGGAGGCGGATCTCGTCGTCTGCGGCGTTCTCGTCCCGGGTGCCGCCGCGCCAAAGCTCATCACGCGCGCGCATGTCGCCGCCATGAAAACGGGCGCGGTAATCGTCGATGTTGCGATCGACCAAGGCGGCTGCGCCGAGACGTCGCGGCCCACCACGCACGATGAGCCGACCTTCGTTGTGGATGGTGTGATCCATTATTGCGTCACGAACATGCCAGGCGCCGTGCCGAAGACTTCGGCCCATGCGCTCAACAATGCGACGCTGCCTTATGTTCTCGCCATCGCTGACAAGGGCTGGAAACGTGCGCTGGCGGAGGATCGTCACCTGCTGAACGGTCTCAACGTCTGGAACGGCCGGATCACCTGCGAGCCGGTCGCGGCGGCGCTTGGGCTGCCGTCCGTTCCCGCCGCCTCTGCGCTTGCGTGATAAGGAGGATCACCGCGTCAGGTCGCGGACGCGATGTGGGGTCCGTGGGGCTGGCGCCGCGAGACGACCGCCAGACGACAAAACGGCGACTGACCCGGCCCCTCCGGGTGAGCAGGCGGGTCGCCCGAGGCTCTCCGAAGTCGGCCGGCGCGTCACCTTCCTGCCTATTCTGGGAACAGTGCGTGGCGGATTCGCTTCTCGATCTCGAGAACGAGGAGCAGGGCGATGCCCAAGCCGATGATCGTCATGCCGTCCGCAACGTCGATGCTGCGGGTCTGGAATAGGCGCTGCATCACCGGCGCGTACGTGAACGCAAGCTGGAGCAGCACGATGCCGCCGACGCCGATCAGGACGGCGCGGGTGCCAAGCAGTCCCTGCCAGGTAATCGAGGCACCGTGAAGGTATCGGATCGAGAAGAGATAGAAAATCTCCATGACGACGATCGTGTTCACGACCATCGTGCGCGCCGTCTCGTCGGGCAACCCGCGTGCATGGGCCCACGCGAAGACGCCAAAGGCGCTGGCCGACATCAGGACAGAGACGAGCAGCACACGCCACAGCAGGACGGGCGAGAGAATTGGCGCATCCGGCGGCCTCGGCGGCCGGCTCATGACGCCGGGCTCGGCCGGCTCGAAAGCAAGCACCAGACCGAGGCCGACCGCCGTCACCATGTTGATCCAGAGAATCTGCACGGGCGTGATCGGTAATGTCAGACCGAACAGGATCGCGGCCACCACAAACAGCGTCTCGCCGCCGTTCGTCGGCAGCGTCCAGCCGATGACCTTGGTCAGGTTGTCGTAGACCGTCCTCCCTTCGCGGACCGCCGCAACGATCGAGGCGAAATTGTCGTCCGCGAGCACCATGTCGGCGGCTTCCTTCGCCGCTTCCGTGCCGGTCTTGCCCATGGCGACACCGACGTCGGCGCGCTTCAATGCGGGCGCATCGTTGATTCCGTCCCCGGTCATCGCAACGACGGTCCGGTCTGCCTGCATCGCCTCGACGAGCCGCAGCTTGTGCTCGGGGCTGGTGCGCGCAAAGACGTTGGCAGACTTGACGGCTTCGCGAAACGCCTGATCGTCGAGCCTGTCGAGGTCTTGCCCCGTGAAGACCGCCTGCGGCGCATCGAGGCCGAGCGCGCGAGCGATGGCGCTTGCCGTTGCGGCGTGATCGCCTGTGATCATCTTCACAGAGATGCCCGCGGCCCGGCACTCCTCGATGGCGGTAATCGCCTCCGGCCGTGGTGGATCGATCAAGCCGACGAGGCCGATCAGCGTCAGACCGCGATCGATGTCACGGGGCGACAATGTGTGCGTCAGCGGGGGAAACGTGCGTCGGGCGAGGGCGAGGACCCGACGGCCCTCGCATGCCATCGCATCGACGGCTGCGAGCCAGCGCGCCTTGTCGAAGTCGCTCGATGCTTCATTGTCGGAGCGAGCCTCGCTGTCGCACATTTCGAGGACCTGCTCCGGCGCCCCCTTGACGTAACAGCGGACAAATCCGTCGCGGAGCCGGAGCAGCGTCTGGAGTCGGAAGCGGTCGCGAACCATCGGGGGC
>CAYWBX010000507.1:0-3382 GCA_964456015.1 uncultured Hyphomicrobiaceae bacterium
GCTTCACGCGCGACCGAGAGGACTTCGCGACCGACCGCGAACGCAGGCCAACATCGGCTCGCGCCCGAGTCCGGCCGCCTTCCGGCCCGGATGATTGACGGATGCTCGTCAAGCCTCGCGTAATCCCGAGAGTATGCGGCCGGAATGGTCCGCCGGCTTTGGCGAAGCGGCGCATGGCGCGACGTCCGCGTGGCGCGGGGCCTGTCTCGCTCGCCGAGCGAACATGTCGTCACAGACCCACATCGACCAGCGCATCTATACGACCTTTACGACGAGTACTGTCACGGCCGCATGGCTCGTCGAGAGTTCCTGGCGCGTGCCGCTGCGGCGACTGTCGGCGGGCCTGCCATGGCGGAGGCGCTTTTTCCCGCAACGCCCGCACACTTCAAGAAGCATCTTGCGTAAGGCAGGCGCCGACGCCGGTCAGGCCGTGATCGCCTTCACCTCCGGATTGCCGGCCTCGACGCGGAACCGCGCGGAGCGGTCCGCCTTGGCGCTGACCGCCTTGTGGTCGATGTCGACGAGCCGCACCATCACGGCCTCGAGCGCCGCCGGCGTCAGTTCGAAGCTCATGTAGCCGTGTCCGGCCTTGCCGTGATAGACGACGACGTCGCGGTTCGCTTCGTCGGCGACAATGGGCGACAGGTCGCGTGAGAACGACGACACGGAGGTGGTGACGAACTCCGGCGCCACGAGATCGATGCCCGGACGCCGCCAGTCCTTGAAGATCCGATTGACGAAGTGGGCGTGGATGTCGCCGCTGAGCACGACGGGATTCTTGTCGCGGTGCCGAGCGAGGAGGTCGATCATCCGCTGGCGGGCAGGCAGGTATCCGGCCCAGGCGTCGTTCCACATGTGCGGGCCGTCGGAGCCGCCCGGTTTTCTCGCACGCCGCGTCTCGAGGTGGGCGAACATGACGCCCTGCGCGAGAATGTTCCAGCGCGCTTGCGAGTTTCTGAGCACGCCGTCGATCCAGGCCTCTTGAGCGCGGCCGAGCATGGTCCGGTCGGCTTCGAGGTCGGGACAATCGGCGAGCGCGATGTTCTTGCTGTCCGGCAGCTTGTCGAAGCGGCACGCCTGGGGATCGCGATACTGCCGCTCGTCCAGCATCGCAACGTTGAGCAGGCGACCGAAGCTCAAGCTGCGATAGAGCTGGCGGCGGCCCTGGCGCACGGGCAGCGTGGACAGCCGGATCGGCATGTTTTCGAAGTACGCGCGATAGGCGGCGATCTGGCGCGCCAGGAAGTCCTTTTCATCCTGCTCGCCGGAGCGCTCTCCGGCATAGTCGTTTGCGACCTCGTGATCGTCCCAGGTGACGATCCAGGGAGCCGCCGCATGGGCCCGTTGCAGCATCGGGTCTGATTTGTGCTCCGCATAGCGGCGCCGGTATTGATCGAGCGTTCGCAGCGGCGTCTCGCGGTCGAACCGGAGCCGGCGCGGACGCCGGTCCGCTCCGGGCTTGAAGAACCTGTCGTAAGTCTCTTCGTAGATGTAGTCGCCGAGATGCAGGACGAAGTCTGGCTGCTCCTTGGCGATCTCGTCATAGGCGAAATAGAGCTCGTATTCGTATTCCGCGCAGGAGCAGGCGCAGAAGCGCAGTCTGTCGGCCAAGACGGAGGGCGCCGGCGCCGTCCGCGTGAGGCCGCTCGCTTCGAAGTCCGAGAGGCGGAACGTGTAGGCGTAGGATCGACCCGGCATGAGGCCGCCCACCTCGACGTGGACGGCATAGCCGCGATCGCGCGCCGCGACCGCAAGCCCTGACCGGACCGGCCGCGCGTTCGGCTCGCCGGCAGGCCGAATCTCCCAGGCCACCCGGTAGGCGTCGGCGGCAAGGCCCCAGCGTTTCGTGTCGGCGAGATCCAGCGCGAGCCGGCACCAGAGGACGACGCTGGTCGGGCCCGGATCGCCGGAGGCCACGCCGAGGAGAGCAAACGGGTTTGCGGTCAATCGGCCGCGCGTGGCCGCGGCGTCAGCCGAAGCGGGCAGGGCGGCCGCCGACGCGGCGGCGATGAAAAAGGCACGCTGCAGCAAGGCGCGGCGTGTGATCCGGTCGAGATGGAAGGGATTGCTCATGTGGCCGCTGTCGTCTCCGCTGTCGTCTTCGGTCGAATGCGCTGGCCGCGCGCGGCAGGGTCTGTAGCGAACCCTATTGCACTGGCAGCCCATGTCTGACAATCGTCCGACCCGGCCGCTTCGCCGCCATGTCGCTCGCTGCAGCCGCGATGACCCTCTCAGAAGCGGCTCCACCCGGCACTGCGAACCCCTTCTCGGCCCCCGAAGGCGGCCGCCGACGAGCATATCTGGCGGGCGTGCCAGTGCCAACGCGCGTCAGACTCAGAATGTGAAGAGCGGCCGCTCGAGAGGAACGCCAAGCAGCACCTGACCCACGGTCTCGAAGTGCTCCGCGTGGCCTTGGATCTGCTGGCTCACCGTGTGGATGTCGCGGAAGCGACGCTCGAAGGGGCGGGAGTTGAAGATCGCCAGCGCGCCGGCGGCGGCGTAGAGAGTCGCGACCACTTCCCGCGCCGTCTGAATGGCGAGCGTGGAGGCCATGCGGATGGTGACCAGGTCGTCGAGCGAGAGCTGATCGCGCTCCTGCACGCCCTCCCAGATGCTTCCGATCGACTGAATGAGATACGTCCGCACGGCTCTGAGCCGCGCCTCGCCGAGACCGACGTGGGACTGGATGACGTTGTTCTCGGCGCGCTTGCGGCTGCCGCCTCGCGGAATGGTGCCTGCGGCATCCTTGATGAAGGCGCTCATGACCGTACGGGCGATGCCGAGCGCGATGCCGGCGAAGCACGTGGCATAGAGCGTGCTCGGGGTGAAGACGTAGAGCCGCCCCTTCGCTCGCGGCCGGACGCGTGCGCTGCGCTCCAGGGCATACGCCTCAGGCACGAACACGTCCTTCACGACATAGCTGTCGCTACCCGTGCCGCGCAGGCCCATGGTGTGCCAGGTATCGCGCACCTCAACCGCACTCTTCGGAAAGAGCATCGTCGTCGTAACCGGTTTGCCATCCGGTCCCATGCGCCGCGAGCCATCGCGCTCGATGACCGGAACATGCGCCCCGAGCCATGTCGCAAGCCGGCTGCCGCTCGCGAAGTCGAACTGACCGCTCACCCGGTAGCCGCCCGGCACGACCGATGCCTGACCGGGACCCGGCCCCCATGCCAGGACCCCCGTGCCAGTGCCGAAAATCTCGCGCACGACGTCCGGCGCAAGATAGGCGGCCGTGAGCGCGCAGATATTGGTTTGTCCGATGCACCAGGCGGTGCTGGCATCGTGACGGGCGATCTCCTCGATCACCTGGACGAGCGACGGCGGGTCGAGTTCGACGCCGCCATATTCGGCGGGCTGCACGAGGCGGAACATATCCTGC
>CAYWBX010000508.1:0-3378 GCA_964456015.1 uncultured Hyphomicrobiaceae bacterium
TTTTGCGAAGACTCGAGACGCCGGCCCGGGTTATCCTGCGCCCCGGAGGTCTTCTCGACGATCGTGGGGAGGCGGAGGTGAATTGCTTCGATTTGGGTGATGCGCATTCGATTGCGGGCGGCTTGAGCGATAAAGCCAGCTACTACTGCAAGTAGCGGTTCGGGTAGGAAATAAGTGCTATCGCCAATGATTCAAAATAATGAACTCGTCCGCGACCGGCACTCCGGCCGCAACGAGTTTGCGATCGCGCGAACGATAGGCCGGACGGACATATCGCGCCGCGGGTCGTTATCGCGACGACACACAGGAGGCCGGGATGGCGGCCTTGAGCCGTCAAGACAAGGTGGTGAAGTTTTAAGTAGTCGTCGTGGTTGCCGGTCAGTAGGGCTCGCTCATCGCCGATGGCATATGTCAGATGCACTGGATCATCTTGGCCCAGCATGCCGACCTGGGCGGGTTGAAATACGTCGTGTCCCGCTTGTACGCTTGAACCAGCAAGCGGACTAACAGGGGATGGCTCGAGTCATCGTCGAGGTAGAGTCTCATCGCCGAAAATGCCTGCCAAGCTCGTGCGGCGAGAGATGGTCCGCTCCCACGAAACTCGGCACCCGACTCAATGATACCTTGCTGAGATTTGCTGGTCACCACTCTGCCAAGCCCGACCGCTTTTCTCGTACCATTCAAGCGGCGTAATCTCTCCCCGACAAAACCTCACAATGGACTCAGACAATCCGTACCAAGCGCCTCAAGCACAGCCGCCAGAACGACACCATGCCACTGCAATCCTCAAGGAAGCGTGGCGCGGCGCGAAGTTTGGGGCGAAGGTCATGCTCTGTATCTGCGGTCTTGCTATCTCCGGTTTGACCTTATTCATGGCGACGGTCACCCTTTATCGCTGGCACGCGCACGGAAGAACGCCAAGGGAGCAGTTCGGAAATTCCTCCGTGCTAGAAATGATCGGCAGCGCCATCGCGGGCACCCTGTTGTTGACTTTGTATGCAGGAATTGCGGGGGCCGTCGTCATGGGTCTTGCCGCGCTCGGGCGGCGGATCCGCACAGGCAAGCAACCAAAATGCTGACGCGCAAATCGGAAGAAACTCCTCGCAGCAAGAACCCTAAATACAAGGACTTACGTCGCAGTTGCATTTCCGTCCACGGTTGAGAAACGGCCGCAAAATCGGTACAATCGCGGTTTCTGAACATCCTGTCTGAAAGGACTCTCCGTGGCCGACGAAAACGATAGCGCCGACCTCCCGGGCGGCGAAGTTCCCGACGAGGCCTCCGCCGCCGATGGCAATGGTTCGGCAGGCAAGATCGTCGAAATGTCCATTGAGGACGAGCTCAAGGGAAGCTACCTGACATACGCCATGAGCGTGATCGTCAGCCGCGCCCTGCCCGACGTGCGCGACGGCCTCAAGCCCTCGCAGCGCCGTATTCTGGTCGCCATGAACGATCTGAATCTCACGCCCGGCGCCAGTCGCGTCAAATGTGCGAAAATCTCCGGAGACACCAGCGGCAACTACCATCCGCACGGCGAAAGCGTCATCTATCCCACGCTGGTCCGCATGGCCCAGGAATGGAACATGCGGCATGTGCTGATCGATAAGCAGGGAAACTTTGGCTCCATCGCCGGCCTGCCCCCCGCAGCCATGCGGTATACGGAAGCCCGCATGTCGCCGATTGCGGCCATGATGCTGGAGGACCTCAAGCTCGACACGGTCGACTTTGTCCCCACGTACGATGAGCGCCGCAGCGAGCCCACCGTACTCCCCTCGAAGTTCCCCAACCTGCTGGTCAACGGGGCCAACGGCATTGCCGTGGGCATGGCCACCAGCATTCCGCCGCACAACCTGGGGGAAATCTGCGACGGCATGATCCGGCTGATCGACCAGCCCGATGTTTCCATCGACGAGCTGATGGAGATTATCCCTGGCCCCGATTTTCCCACCGGCGGCATCATCGCCGGCCGCACCGGTATTCGCCGCGGCTACCACACCGGCCGCGGCAATATCATCCTGCGGGCGCGCGCGACGATCGAAGAGTACAAATCGGACCGCTTCCGCATTGTTGTCTCAGAGGTTCCCTTCCAGCAGTCGCGCGACCGCGTGGAGCAGCACATTGGCGAGCTGGTCAGCGAAGGGAAGATCAAAGGCATCGCCGCCTCGCGCAACGAGAGCGATCTCAAAGAGCCCGTCCGCCTGGTCTACGAGCTGAAACGAGACGCCGACCCGGAGGTGGTGCTCAACCAGTTGTACCAGTTCTCGTCGCTGCAAGAGTCGGTCTCGATCATTCTGCTGGCGCTGGTGGACGGCAAGCCGCGCATGCTCTCGCTCAAGGAGCTGATGGAGGAATTCCTGCGGCACCGCGTGATTGTCATCCGGCGCCGCACGCAGCACCTGTTGCACAAGGCGCGGCAGCGCAAGCACACCGTCGAGGGCCTGCTGCTCGCCCTGGCGAACATCGACGAGATCATTCGCATTATCCGCAATTCGGCCACGCAGCCGGAGGCCAAGGCGCGGCTGATGGGCGTGGAATGCCCCGCCGCCATGATGAAGGCCGCCCTGGGGGACGAGGGCTTTGCCGTGTTCCAGACGGAGCGCGGCGTGGCGGAGACCTATACACTCACGGCTGTGCAGGCCGACGCCATTTTGCGCATGACGCTCGGGCAGTTGGTCAACCTGGAGCAGCAGAAGCTGGGGGATGAGTATCGCGAGCTGCTCAAGGAAATCTCGGAATACCTCACGATTCTCTCCGACGAGCGGAACATACTGGCCATCGTCCGCGACGATTTGCAGGAGATCAAGCGCAAGTACGGCGAACCGCGGCGCACGGAGATCAGCGGCGAGGAGATTGGCACTATCGACGTGGAGGACCTCATCGCCGAGGAGACGATGGTGGTCACCATCACGCACAACGGCTACATCAAGCGCACGCCCGCCAACATCTACCGGGCGCAGCGCCGCGGCGGCAAGGGGCTCATCGGCGCCCGGACCGACGAAGAAGACCCTATCCGCCATTTGTTCGTGGCCAGCACGCACGATTATCTGCTGTTCTTCACCAATCGCGGCAAGGTGTACTGGCAGAAAGTGTACGACCTGCCGCTCTTGGGCCGCGAGAGTCGCGGCCGGGCGGTGGTGAACCTGCTCAACATTGCCGAGGACGAGAAAATTGCCGATTGCCGCGCGGTGCGCGATTTCAGCGAGCAGGGGGCCTGCCTGATCATGGCCACGCGCGCCGGCCTGGTAAAGAAGACGGCCCTGGAAGCCTACAGCCGGCCCAAGCGCGGCGGCATCATCGCCATCAACCTCAAGGAAGAAGACGAGCTGGTCGACGTGGCCATCGTCCGCCCGGGCGACGAAGTGGTCCTCTCCACAGCTC
>CAYWBX010000509.1:0-3376 GCA_964456015.1 uncultured Hyphomicrobiaceae bacterium
ACGCCTGAAAGTGGGCGAGTGGACGCCGAACATCTACGACACGGTCGACACCGAGGCGCAAATCCTGCGGCACATCCGGCGCTACCGCGAGGGTAAGGTTCTTCCCTGAGGGAATCCAGCAATCGAGGTGGGGGCCCCATGGATCAGAAAAAGCTCGAGGCCTTGCGAGCCCGCTACGGGTCCGCCATGGGCGGCGATATCCACGACCCGCATTTTGCCTCGATCGCCAAGGCCGTTTTCTCGGCACCCGACCGTCGCACCTGGCCGTTCGCCGGAGTGCGGACCTTGCTTGCGGCACCGTTGCGACCAAATGCGCTCGCGGAGAACTTCACCGGTCTCGACGTGGCGCTCATAGGCGTTCCGATGGACCTCGGCGTCACCAACAGGGCGGGGGCGCGGCTCGGCCCCGCCGCCGTGCGGTCCGTCGAGCGTATCGGTCCCTACGAGCACGCGCTACGCATTGCGCCGTCGACGGTATTGCGCATCGCCGATGTCGGCGACGTGCCGATGCAAAGCCGTTTCTCGCTCGACCAGTGCCATACCGACATCGAGTCGTTCTACGTCAGGGTCGCGGCTGCCGGCGTCCTTCCGCTCTCCGTCGGCGGCGATCACTCGATCACGCTGCCCATTCTGAAGGCGCTCGGCGCCAGCCGTCCGCTCGGAATGATCCACATCGACGCGCACTGCGATACCTCAGGGCCCTACGAGGGGGCAAAGTTCCACCATGGCGGGCCGTTCCGCCAGGCCGTTCTCGACGGCGTCCTCGATCCCGAGCGGACGATCCAGATCGGCATCCGCGGCAGCGCCGAATGGCTGTGGGAATTCTCGACCGAGAGCGGAATGACGGTGATCCACGCCGAGGACATCGACCGGATCGGCATCGGCGAGGTCATCCGGCGCTGCCGAGCCGTCGCGGGCGACGGGCCGGTCTACGTCTCCTTCGACATTGACAGCATCGACCCCGGCTTCGCGCCCGGCACGGGGACGCCGGAGGTCGGCGGGCTCAGCCCGCGGGAGGCGCTCGCCATCCTGCGTGGCCTTGCCGGCCTCGATGTCGTGGGAGGGGACGTGGTCGAGGTGGCGCCACAGTACGATGCCAGCACGGCAACAGCGCAGATCGGAGCGCAGATGCTGTTCCAGATCCTTTGCCTCGCGGCGCTGAGACCGAAGCGGAGCTGACTGAGGTCCTGATACCGTTGGCGCAGCGCGGCCGGCGGCCATTACGGGCCAGGCGATGCGAGCAGATTGCGCACGCTCAGGAGAATGACGGCGCCGCCGACCAGCATCATCATGGGCCAGTCGGGGATGATCCTTGCCGCGAGAGCGGCGAGGGGCGCGGCCAGCACTCCGCCGATCACCAGCCCGAAAATGACCGTCCACTGTGTCAGACCTGTCGTGACAAAGAACATCGCGGTGACGGCGACCGTCACGAAGAATTCCGCTACGTTGGCGGACCCGATCGCGAAGCGCGGCGTCACTCCCCATCCAACCAGCGTGCTCGTGACCATGGCGCCCCAGCCACCGCCGCCGATCGCATCGAGAAATCCTCCGGCGAGACCCAACGCCGCCGGATGCTTGCCCCCAAATGTCGCGGTGTCGAAGTGGCGCAGCGCCCGGATGAGAATGAGGAGACCCATGGCCAGCAGGTACGCGCTCACGAAGGGGCGCAGCCGTTCGCTCGGCAGGTTCACAAGCAGATAGGCGCCTGCCATGCCCCCGAGAACGCCCGGGACGGCCAGTCGAACGACGAGCTTGCGGTCAACATTGCCGAGACGCCAGTGGGCGGTTCCGGAGGCGGCGGTTGTGGCAACCTCGGCCGCGTGTACGGCGGCGCTCGCCGCAGCCGGTGGAACCCCCATGCTCATAAGCGCCGTGGCGGCGGTGATGCCGTAGGCCATGCCGATGGCGCCGTCGATGAGCTGGGCGACGAAGCCGATCAAGACGAACACGAGGATGTCCTCGGCCATGATTTCCGTCCTTCGGTCACTGACAAGGTTCGCGCTTCACGCGACCGGAGACCGCGTCCGGCCCTGGCGCCAGGGCCGTGGTGCAATCCGCGCTTCTGCGTCCTGCGGGCCGCGAGCCTCCTCCCGGGCCGTGTGGCCGTTCACCCTCGTACCACGGCACGACGCTTCTTCGGTCGGGACCGCTCCGCAAAGCTTCGCGCCGACCCGCTTCGCGAGGACTGATCTGCTTCGCCCGCCACACGGGCGGGTAATGCGCGCGGCTCGCCGCGTCGACCCTTGCCCTCGTCCGGCGACGCGTGCCAAATGCCGGGCAGCCCTCGCCCACCGGGGGTCCGATCCATCGCTTGAAGAGCTCGGGAGCGCGCGGTGCAATGCTGGATATGGAGGTTCCAAAGGATCTGATCCATCTCGAGGATATCGAAGTGGACCGACCCGTCGCCTTTGGCCGCTTCGAGGTCAGGAAAGAGGACATCATCCGGTTCGCCCGTGCCTTCGACCCTCAGCCGATCCACCTGGATGAAGAGGCCGCAAGAAAATCCATTGTAGGCGGGCTGTGCGCTTCGGGCTTTCATTCGTGCGCGATGATGATGCGCATGTTTGCCACCGACGTGCTCAATCATGCAACCTCGCTCGGATCGCCGGGGATCGACGACGTGCGGTGGATGCGTCCCGTGCGGCCCGGCGATACGCTCTCGGGCCGCATGTCCTGCAGCGAGAAGCGCGAGCTCGCCTCGCGGCCAGGGGTCGGCATCGCCAAGCTCAAGCTCGAGATGCTGAACCAGAAGGGCGAGCTGCTGATGACCTGGGACTCATACCAGCTTCTGCGTGTGCGCCGTCCGGCGACGGCTGCGCCGGGCGCGAGCCGCCGGGAAAGGCCCGCGCATCAGAGCCTCTGGGACATGCCGGGCCCGGAGCCGTCGCGCATGAGCAACTACTTCGAGGATCGCAATGTGGGCGAAACTTACTCTCTCGGCTCAGAGACCTTCACCCGCGAGGCGACCATGGCGTTCGCGCACGAGTTCGATCCGCAGCCTTTCCATCTTGACGAGACGGCGGCCAGGGCATCGCTCTTTGGGGCGCTCACGGCGTCGGGTTGGCACACCACCGCCGTGTGGATTCGGCAGTATGTCCGTTACCGGCAAGGCATCGAGAGCGAAATGCGAGCGCGCGGCATGCGACCGGCCCAGTATGGGCCGTCGCCCGGATTCAAGAACCTTGCCTGGCTGAAGCCGGTTTTTCCCGGCGACACGATCGAGTATCGGGGCCGGATCGTCGAGAAGCTCGACTGGAAGAACCGGCCGGATCGCGGCCTCATCGTCACCGACAACCAGGGGCGTAACCAACGAGGCGAGATCGTGTTCGCCATCCGCGGCCAGATTTTCGCCGAGCGCAAGTCACCCCTGACCGGC
>CAYWBX010000510.1:0-3373 GCA_964456015.1 uncultured Hyphomicrobiaceae bacterium
GCGGATACATGGTGAAGGCGCGCCTTTCGCAGGCGCTCGACGCGGCCGCCCTCGCCGCCGGGCGCCAGACCTCCGACGCCAAGAAGTCCGAGGAAATCGCCAAGACCGTGTTCAAGGCGAACTTCCCCGTCGCCTACATGGAGGCGAATCTCACCGGCCCGACCATAACCTTCAATCCGGACAAGGACACGGTGACGGCGTCCGCGACCGCCGTGCTGCCGACCTACTTCGTGCGCGTCATCGGCCAGGACAATTTCACCGTCGCCGCCAGCACGGAGGTGACGCGCAAGACGGTGCACATGGACGTCGTCGTCTCGATCGACGTATCGGGCTCGATGGACGAGAACATCGGCGGCGTCAAGAAGATCGACGCCGCTGCCGCCGCCGCGCGCACGCTCGTGGACGCGCTGTTCGGCGCGGCGGAATCGAAGGACCTGCTCAAGATGGGGCTGGTCACCTGGAACTCGAACGCGCGCATTCTCGACATCGACAGCTCGTATCAGCGCAACCAGGCCACGTCCAAGACCGTTCCGCAGTACACGGACCCCACGACGAGCAGCACCAAGCGCACCACGGTCTGGTATGCGAAGAACTCGCCGGTGCCGCTGTTCACGCGCCCGGCGAACGGCTGGAAGGGCTGCGTGCACGCGCGGTTCCTCGGCGAGAGCAACGAGGCCAACAATGCCGATCTCTTCGTCTCGACCGGCAAGTTCGGCACGAAGGATTGGGTGGCCTGGAAGCCGGCCTTCAACAACGGCGACGGCAAGGAGATGCAGTGCCCGAGCCAGGGCATCCAGCGCCTGACCAACATCCGCGGGCAGATGATTTCCGCCGTTCAGGCGGTCAAGAACCCGAGCGGCAACACCAATCTCGGCGTGGGCTTGCATTGGGGCTGGGCGCTGCTCGGCATCGGCGGCAGCCCGTTCGCCGGCGACGGCACGACGCCGCCCAAGACCGGCGAGGGCCAGCTCGTGCGCGCGATCGTCCTGATGACCGACGGCGCCAACACGCAGGACGATCAGGACGCCTATCAGGGCGCGCTCAGCGCCTCGAAGCTCGACGACCGGACCAAGACCATCGCGAAGCGCATCAAGGACGAGGGCGTGGTCATCTACGGCATCCAGTTCGGCTACAAGAGCGGTCCGCAAGAGGCGCTCATGAAGCAAGTCGCCAGTGGCCCGAGCGCGCCCTATTACCAGTACGCGCCCGACGCGGCCTCGCTGCAGGCCGCGTTCCAGGAGATCGGCAACCACCTCTCGAAGCTGCGCATCTCCAAGTAAACCTCATGCAAACGGCATCGCTCGCGCCGGCGCGGCACCCGCCGCGGCGGCGCAACGCGTTTCGGCGCAACGCCTTTTTGCCGCATCGGCCGTTCGGCCGATGCGGCACTTTGCCCGCCAGGTTTTACCATTGGGTAACGATGCGGCGGCAGCTTGGCGGCCAAGGGAATCCTCTCGCTTCGACGACGCCATCGGCCAGGACCGACATGTTCGACGCCTCGCATAGCTCCGCCCGCCCGCGGCTTTGCCCGCGCGCCCGTTTCGCGCGCGGCCGGCGCGGCAGCGTGCTAACCTGGGCCGCGCTCCTCATGGTTCCGCTGATCGGGTTCATGGGTCTCGGCGTCGACACGGCGCGCGCGTATCTGGTGAAGGCGCGCCTGGGCCAGGCGCTCGACGCCGCCACCCTCGCCGCCGGCCGCACGAGCGCCGACCAGGCGACGTCCGAGGAAAAGGCCAAGACCGTCTTCAAGGCCAATTTCCCGACGGGCTTCATGGACGCCGCGGTCGCCGGCCCCGCGTTCGCGTTCAACAATACCGATCACACGGTCAAGGGCACGGCGAGCGCCGCGATACCCACCTATTTCGTGCGTCTCGTCGGCCACGACACGTTCACGGTGTCGGCGAGCGTCGAGGTGAAGCGCAACGCCAACTCGCTCGAGATCGCGCTCGCGCTCGACGTCACCGGGTCCATGTCGGGCAGCAAGATCACCGATCTGAAGAAGGCGGCCAAGGACCTGATCGACACCGTCGTCTGGGAAGACCAGGGCGAATACTACTCCAAGGTCGCGATCGTGCCGTGGACCAATGCCGTCAATGTCGGCAGCTACGCGGCGCAGGTGCGCGGCGCGGTTCCCGCCGCCAAGGCGATCACCGGCGCCACCAAGGCCAGCCCCGTCGTCGTGACCTCCGCCAACCACGGCTTCAACAACGGCGACAAGGTGTTCATCAGCGGCGTCAAGGGCATGACGCAGATCAACAACAATCTGGCGAACTCCTCGACGGCGACGACGAACCCGCAATATTGGGTCGTCGCCAACAAGACGACCAACTCCTTCGCGCTCAAGCGCAGCGACAACACGAATGCGGACGGCAAGAACTGGAGCACCTACACGTCGGCGGGCGCGATCGATTGCATGACCGCCGGCTGCCCGTACTACTTCTTCAACGACGCCGCGGGCGGCACCAAGGTGTTCGCGATCAGCAACTGCGTCAGCGAGCGGACCGGTTCGCAGGCTTACACCGACGCCCCGCCGAGCACGGCCCTTCTCGGCCGCGTGTATCCGGCCCCGAACAATCCCTGCGTGACGACGCCGATCCTGCCGCTGACCTCGAACAAGAACACGCTCAAGGCCACGATCGACGGCATGGCGATTTCAGGCTCGACCGCGGGGCAGATCGGCACCGCCTGGGCCTGGTACATGATCTCGCCGAACTTCGCCTATCTCTGGCCCGGCGCGAGCGCGCCCGCGCCCTACGGCACCGACGAGCTGTTGAAAATCGCGGTCATCATGACGGACGGCGACTACAACACGGCCTACTGCAACGGCGTGATCAGCAAGGATTCGGGCACGGGCAGCGGCAACGCGTCCGATCACATCAACTGCAACGCCACGAACGGCAGCTCCGCGAGCCAGGCGCTGCAGCAGTGCGCGGCGATGAAGGCCAAGGGCATCATCGTGTTCACCATCGGCTTCGATCTCGAAACGCAGGCCGCCAAGAACCTGATGAAGCAGTGCGCCTCGACCGAGGCCTATGCCTATATCGCCTCGGACGGCGCGGCGCTGCAGCAGGCCTTCCGCAGCATCGCGATCAACATCTCCCGCCTGCGCCTGTCGCGCTAGGAAGCCGCATGCGCGCCTCGCGCCCTTGCCGCGGGCCGGCCGCAAAACGCCGCGCCGGGGGGGTCTTAGGCGCCCGTTAATGTTCTGACCCTTTAATTTCCGCGTCGCCGAGGTGGGCCGAAGGTTTCCCGATGATCAAGCACCTGCTCACAGCCAATCGCCGCCGCGTTCCCGTGACGTACCCGATCATAGCATCCCGACACGCCGTGGACAGCGTCATGGCCCTCGAGGCGGCGGGAACGGCGATGTCCC
>CAYWBX010000511.1:0-3363 GCA_964456015.1 uncultured Hyphomicrobiaceae bacterium
AAGGTTGTGCGCACGGCGCTCCAGGACGCAGCATCTGTGGCCTCGCTTCTGATTACGACCGAAGCGATGGTTGCGGAGAAGCCGAAGAAGCCCGCGCCGCCGCCGATGCCGGCCGGCGGCATGGACTTCTGATCCAAGGCACACTCCCGTCCATGGCCGCGATCGACGATTGCGGCCATGGACCTTCGAGACTGGATCGACTTGAAGCGTCGGAGGATTGAGCTTTCATGCAACATCTGGCCTATGTCGTCATTCCGTTCACACGCAACGGAGCTCACCTTGGGCCGAGTCAGGCCATCGTCTTTCAGCGGCCGCAACAGGCCCGCTTGGCCGCGAGTCAGATCGCGCGTCGTGTCGCGGGGGTCGCCATTCTCGAGCGGCAGATCGATCCAGAAACCGGCGATGAGCAGGACCGGCTGGTCGCCGAGATCGGCGCGGTTCCGCCAAGCTTTCCTGAGACATTCGACTGGTCAATGCGCCTCAACTGAGCGTTGGCCGCTTTTCTGTCGGCAATGGCGCGACAACCGCCGCTGAATTGTGGCGCGCGCCGTCTTTTGCCTGAAGCACGACGGCCGAGAGGATCAGCATCCCGCCAAAAATCACGCCACGTGCCGGGGTCTCGTTGAGAAAAAGGTAGCTCCAAACGGGTGCCGCGATCGACTCGGACTGTGCGAGCATGATCAGCGTGACGCCCGGCACGCTTCGTGACGCCCACCCCATCAACAGCAGACCGACGGCGAGAATCACCCCGCCGTGCAGCATGGCGAGTCCGATGTTTCCAAGCGGAACAAGAAATGGGGTTCCATTCAACAGAACTACGGAGCCGGCCGCGAGCAACGTGAGGGCTCCCGATGCCACGAGCACGGCGTCGAGATCCGATGCGGGAACGCGCCTGAGGGATAGCGAATAGAGCGCAAACCCGAGCGCGCCGCCGAGTGCTAGGGCGCGTCCCTCCCATTTTCCATCGTGCAATCCGCCGCCGGTCATCAGCGCGACGCCACCGATGGCTGTCGCGACGGCCAATCCACCGAGAGCTCCAATCCGCTCCCCGAGCAGTGGAAAGGCGAGGACCGCAGCGATCAGCGGCGCAAGCGAAAACAGGAAGAAGACCTCCGCAACGGTTGCCACCTTGATCGCCGCGATGAAGGCGACTTGGCTCAGGACCATTGTGGCCGCGGCCAGCCAGCCGTACCGTCCCATCCGCATCACCTGCTCGACAGGGTTTGCGATATGACGACAGGCGGCAATCAGCGTGACCGCCGCTGTGAAGCCCATCGCCCGCCAGAACAAATACTGAAAGGCCTCGCTCTCGCCCGCGCCACGAATGCATAGCACTCCGAGACTGAGGACGAGACCAGCGGAGAGGACAAAACCGCAACCTGTGAGGTAGGCGCTACCGGGCGCGGAGGTCGCGGGGCTCATGTCGTTTCCCTGTGCTCCACTTTCGGTCGACACCCCGTCCGGGGGGCCATGCCACGTGCCTTCGCGCAAGCCCTGGCATCTCCGCGAGCCACACTGCCGTCACTCAAGGACCGCACGGCCGACGTCACTGTGCCAGACGATATGGACTCTGGCGATAGTGCCGGCTCGGCACCCGAGGACTCCCGGCAAATACCTGCCGCCCGCGCTCGGCATGACTGGTGTCGTTGCTCGGCGTGCTCGCAAGTGGGTAGGATGACGGTCAATGAAGAACCTCCGGGAGAAACGCCATGCCTCTTTCCGTGCGCCAGATCGGCCCCGGTTTCGTTGGTGAGGCTTCGGGTCTCGATCTCACGCGGCCGCTGCCGCAATCCGACATTGACGCAATCAACGCGGCGATGGACCGTTACGCCGTTCTCATTTTCCACGATCAGGACTTCACAGACGATCAGCAACTCGCCTTCACACGCAGCCTTGGGCCGCTCGAAACGGCGGTCGGCTTCAACATCCGCGACGCGAGCGACCAGCGGCTGTCCTCGCCACACTTTGCGGACGTCTCCAACCTCGACAAGGACGGAAACATCTTCAAGCGCGACGATCGACGCTGGTTGTTCGCAATAGGCAATCGCCTCTGGCACTCGGACAGCTCGTTCAAGGCGATCCCGGCCAAGTACTCCCTGCTGCACGCCCGCGCCATCCCGTCGAAGGGAGGCAACACGGAGTTCGCCGACATGCGGCAGGCTTACGACGCCCTCGACGACGAGCGCAAAGCGATCTGCGAGGACCTCATCTGCGAGCATTCGCAGATGTTTTCGCGCGCCAAGATGGGCTTCACCGACTTCACGCCCGAGGAGCGGGAGCGCTTCAAACCGGTCCGGCAGCGCCTCGTTCGCGTTCATCCGACGACAGGAAGGAAGTCGCTTTACCTGTCCTCTCACGCCGGAACGATTCTCGGTTGGCCGGTGCCGGAGGCGCGCGCCTTTCTCATGGACCTGACCGAGCACGCAACCCAACACGAATTCACCTACTCGCACAAGTGGCGGGTGAAAGATCTCGTGATGTGGGACAATCGCGTGACGATGCACCGGGCGCGCCCGTTCCCGGAGAATGAACCGCGCGACGTCCGCCGCACGACACTCATGGGGGATGCCCCAACTGTCGAGCAGCAGGCCGCCTGACAATAGTCTGATACCGGCCGCCAGACGCGAGGAAGCGAACCATGCCTATGACCGTCAAACAGCTCGGCCCCGGTTTCGTCGGCGAGGTCTCCGGCCTCGATCTCACGCGACCGCTGCCGCAGTCGAACATCGATGCGATCCATGCCGCCATGGACCGCTACGCCGTCCTGATCTTCCACGATCAGAGGTTCACTGATGAGCAGCAACTTGCCTTTACACAAAGCCTCGGGGCGATCGAACTGGCGATCGGCGTCAGCCTGAGAAAGCCGGAGGAGCAGCGCCTTCCGAACACTTTCGCCGACGTCTCCAACCTGGACAAGGACGGCAAGCCTTTCGCCCGCGACGATCGACGGCGGCTCTACGCGTTGGGCAACCAGCTCTGGCATTCGGACAGCTCCTTCAAGGTCATCCCGGCCAAGTATTCGCTCCTGCACGCGCGTCGCGTTCCTTCCCGTGGCGGCAACACGGAATTCGCGGATATGCGGCAGGCCTATGATGCGCTCGATCGCGAGACGAAGGAGCTCTGTGAAAACCTGATCTGCGAGCACTCGCAGATGTATTCTCGGGCAATCCACGGCTTCGCGGAGTTCACGGCCGAGGAACGCGCGCGCTTCAAGCCCGTTCTCCAGCGACTCGTCCGCGTGCATCCTTCCACGGGCCGAAAGTCCCTCTATCTGTCATCGCACGCAGGTACCATCGTTGGCTGGCCGGTCCCCGTGGCCAAGGCGTTTCTCATGGACCTGACCGAACATGCGACCCAGCGCGA
>CAYWBX010000512.1:0-3345 GCA_964456015.1 uncultured Hyphomicrobiaceae bacterium
TGGCAGCTTGGGCGGGACATGGCGTATTGGTATCCCGAGAACCGACCGCAGAAACAGTTCGCGGCGGTGTTCGACATCAACAAGTGCATCGCGTGCCAGACGTGCACGCTCGCTTGCAAAACCACCTGGACTTCCGGCAAGGGGCAGGAATACATGCTCTGGAACAATGTCGAGTCCAAGCCGTACGGGTTTTATCCGTTGGCGTGGGATTTGAAATTGCTCCAGATGCTCGGTGCGACGGAGTGGACGACAGGTCCGTATCCGGGGCAGACGATTTTCGAGTCCGCGCCCGCCGGCAAGCGCGCGCTCGGTTGGCGGCCGGAGGAACGCGATTACGCGTATCCGAACGTCGGCGAAGATGATTGCGCCGGCCAGATCCAGAACGGCGCGGGGTTGCACGTGCCGCATCTGACCTGGTTCTTTTATCTCGCCCGCATCTGCAATCACTGCACCTATCCGTCCTGTCTGGCGTCGTGTCCGCGCGGTTCGATCTACAAACGGCAGGAGGACGGCATCGTGCTGGTGGATCAAGGCCGTTGCCACGGCTACCAGGAATGCGTGCAGGCGTGTCCGTACAAGAAAGTGTTTTACAACCCGTTGACCGGCACGAGCGAGAAATGCATCGCCTGTTTTCCGAAGATGGAGAAAGGACTGCAACCGCAATGCTTCGTCAACTGCATCGGCAAAATCCGCATGGCCGGCTACATCAACACGCCGGACAAAGCCAATCCCGACAACCCGATTGATTATCTCGTCCACATCAAGAAAGTCGCGCGGCCGTTGTTCCCGCAATTTGGGCTTGAGCCGAACGTCTATTACATCCCGCCGATCCACGCGCCCGATTCGTTCCTGCACCAGATGTTCGGACCCGGCGCGAAGGAAGCCATCGCGACCTACCGCAACGCGCCGAACGATCCCGATCTGGCCGCGTTGATGTGTCTGTTCGGCTGCAGCGAGAAAGTCATGCCGCGCTGGAAACGCACCGGCGATGTCGTCATCGGCCTGGAAGAAGACGGCGCGGAAATCGTCCGCGTGCCGGTCCGCGAGCACATCCACATCCGGCAGGCGTTCGACGAGAAATATCAAATCGCCCGCGTCAATTGCCCGTGAGGAGGGGAATCATCATGCGAAAAATTCTCAGTTTCCTCCTTGTTGCCGGCGCGCTTGCCGGCTGTCAGAAAGCGCCACCGCCGCCGGTTACGGAGGTGGTGCTCACCGCGGCCGCGAGCTTGCCGGCGGAGCCGGGCGATGCGGCGTGGCAGACCGCGCCGGAATATGTCGCGAAATTGTTGCTGCAGGACATGGTCGAGCCGCGGTTGTTGCAACCCTCGACCGGCGAACTGCGCGTGCGAGCGTTGCACAACGGCAAGGACGTGGCGTTCCGGTTGGAGTGGGCCGACGCCACACAAAATGACACGCCCGGCCCGGCCAAGTTCTCCGACGGTTGCGCGGTGCAGGTGCCGGCCCACGCCGGGCCGAGCCTGCCGGCGCCGCAGATGGGCGAACCCGGCAAGCCGGTCGAGATCACATTCTGGACGGCGAACTGGCAGGCGATCGTCAATGGCCGGCCCGATGAGATCAACGCCTTGTACCCGCACGCGGCGATTGACGGGTATCCGTTCAAAGCCGCCGCGCTCGAAAAAGATTCCGCGACGCAAAAGGAGATGGCGGTCCGGTATTCTCCCGCCCGCGCGCTCGGCAACGACCGCAGCGGTCCGCGCACGGTGCCGGTGGAGGATTACCTCGCCGAGGGTCCCGGCACGATTTCGCCGAACAAAGCTGCCGCATCGAAGGGCGCCGGTAAACGCACCCCGACCGGCTGGGTGGTGGTCATCACGCGCCCGTTGCCCGAAAGCCGGCAAGTGGCGTTTGCGGTCTGGGACGGTGCGCACGACGAAGTCGGCGCGCGCAAGATGCGCACCGGCTGGATTCCCATGAGGCAGCCATGAATCGCGAACGATTGCGCGACGCCGCGGAGTGGCGGTTGATCAGTTTGCTGTTGGAATGTCCCGGCGCGGACTGGCAGACGCAGGTGGCCGGGTTGGCGGCGGAGGTGAGCGACCGGCAACTCAAGGCGGCCGCCGCAGCGGCGCGAGAGGAAGCCAGCGAATCGCTGTATCACAGCACATTCGGTCCCGGTGGCCCGGCGGCGGCGCGGGAGGTGAGTTACCGGCCTTCGCTGATGCCGGGTCAAATGCTCGACGACATCCAGGCGTACTATGAAGCGTTTGTCTACCGGCCGACGCTGGCCGAGCCGCCGGATCACGTGGCGGTGCTGACCGGGTTCGTGGCGTATTTGAAATTGAAAGAGGCGTTGGGCAACGCCGAGCAGGCGGCGGTGTGCGCGGACGCCGCGAAGAAATTCGTGGATGACCATCTCAACGTCATCGCCGAACCGCTGGCGAATTCGCTGGCGCATTCCGGTATCGTCTATCTGACGCACGTCTCCGCCGCCCTGTTCCAACGCGTCGGCCCATGCCGGCAGGCGGTCGGCCCGGTGGCGCCGGTGGCGGACTGCGCCGGTTGCGCGATGGCCGGCGACGAGCCGTGACCGGCCTATAGCCAAATGATGCGGTGAGGTTGGTTGGTGCGGGCTTCCGTGCGCCGCGGATGAGGCGTTCTGCTTGGGAAACGGGTATGTTGGTGCGTTTGTCCATGCACGTGCAGCAGTGCAGCCACAGATGGACACAGATGCACTCGGATTTTTGCCACGAATAACACGAATGAGGAGGCAAAGGTTCCGGGATTCCATTCGTGAAGATTCGTGTGCATTCGTGGCAGTTCCCATGTTCTGCTCCACGCACAATTGACCTCTGCCGCCAACGGATGATATATCGCCTGCCGATATATCAGGAGATGGTCATGAAGAGCTTGGATCGAGAACTGTTGCACGGGAACGCCGAGACGCTGGTGTTGGCGTTGCTGGCGAAGAACGAGTCCTACGGCTACCGGCTCCGGCAGGAGTTGGCGTTGCGGTCGCATCACTACTTCCAGTTTGCGTTTGGCCGGTTGTACCCACTGCTGCGCGGGCTGGAACAGCGGGGCTTGGTCCGGGCGCGGTGGGTCAAAGCCGGCAAGGTGCGCGAGCGCAAACAATACGAGATCACCGCCAAAGGCCGGGGCGAATTGGCCGAACGTGTCCGCAAATGGCAACAGTTCGCCGCCGCGATGGACCTGATCTTGTCATCTCCGCAGCAATAAACAGACGATATATCTGCAGGCGATATATCAGGGGAGGGTGGATCGGCGTTCGATCCGCGGTGTGGCTGGCAAAAAGGATACGGTGTGGTTTCACGGCAACTGCAAAGTCTCCCGAAGCCGCTTTCGCGGTTGCCTTCGCGCTTG
>CAYWBX010000513.1:0-3339 GCA_964456015.1 uncultured Hyphomicrobiaceae bacterium
GCGGAACCCGCGAAAGCGCCGCGAACTGCGGCCAGAGGTCCGGCAGCTCGCCGGACGGAACGCCGATCGCTTTGGTCAGATTCTGGTCGTAGCCGTGGGTCGGCCGGCCATATAAATCATTATACCACTGACGCGCGATCTCTTCCCATTCGTGCGCCGGAACCGCAGGAAACATCTTTCCGCTGAGATCGCGGACAAGCGCACCCGCTTCCTCCCAGGTGGCGGGCAGCGGCACCCGGCCGACGTAAGCGACGATGCGCAACAGCCCTTCCCGCTCGATGACAGGTCCGATGTCGTTGAGCACCTCGGCTCCGACCGTGGTCGGACGCATGGCGGCCATCAGCATGGCAATGATGCCGCCGCGCGATGTTCCAAGGACGGCCGCATCGTGAAGTCCGAACGTCGTCATGAAGTCGAAGACGTCGTTCATCTCTCTGGCAAGCGTATAGTTCTGCCAGTCGGGATCGAATTCGGACTGCCCGCGCCCGCGATAGTCGACGGCGAAAACCTCGCGCGCCGAGGGGTTTTGCGCCTCGGTCAGGAAGCTTGCGAGGGTGTGGAAGTCGCGGGCATTGCGGGTGAGGCCCGGCAGACAGAGCAGCGGACGCCGCTTGAGGGCGCGCGCCGCCGCCGGCGCCGGATAGTGCCGGGCGTGGAGCCTGAGGCCATCCTGGGACGTGAAATAGAGATCGTGCCAGGTCTGCGGCATCGCGGTCGAAGTCATGGGGCGCCTCTTCGCTTGCGGCGTCGCGCGGGCCTAGCGGGTTCGGCGTGCGCCGGCAAGTCCCGCGAACTGCCGGCCCGGGAATTTGGCTGATGCACGACGCAGTCCGGGCCTCATCCATACGGGTCGCGAGTCCGATTGCTGTAGCGAGCAATGTCTGCGAAAGTTTCTTCGTGACATCCGATCCGCCCGCTCGCTCGGCCTTCGTTCTCGTCGCCATGCTCGTCGCCACGACGAGCCTGTCGCAGTTTTTCCGCGCCTCGACGAACGTCATCGCGCCGGAGCTCATTCGCGATCTGAGCCTTACGCCTGAGATGCTGGGGTTTGCCAATGCCTGCTTTTTCCTGGCGCTCATGGCCGTGCAGGTCCCGGTGGGCATCCTCTTCGACAGGGTCGGCGCCCGCCTGACCGTGGCCGCGCTCTCTGGGCTCGCCGTCGCCGGCTCCGCGCTGCATCTCGTCGTCGAGAATGGTCGCGATCTCGCCGCAGCCCGGTTTCTCATCGGCATCGGCCATGGCGGCAGCTTCATGGCGACCGTGTTTCTCATCTCGCGGTGGTATCCGCGAGCCCGCTGGAGCACGGCGCTGTCCTGGGTGTTCGCATTCTCGATGCTCGGCATCGTGACGGCGGGTACGCCGCTCGCGCTGGTGGCGAGCGCGTTCGGCTGGCGCACCGCCTTCGCCGGCATGGCGGCGGTGTCCGCCATCGTGGGTTTCCTGTTCTACGTCCTGGTGCGCGACGATCCGCCGGGCGGGCGCAGGGAGCCTCCATCGGGCGAGACGCTGCTGGCGGCCGCCAAGGGCTTCCTGACGATTATCCGCTTGCCGGGCCTCCCACGCGTCCTCGCGCTGCAGACCGTCGCCTACGCCGTCATTGCAACGGTGCTCGGGCTCTGGGCGGGTCCCTACCTCAACGACGTCCACGGTCTCGGACCCGTCGAGCGCGGCAACGTGCTCATCCTGATGGCCGCCGGCCAGACGCTCGGCGTTCTCGCCTACGGACCGCTCGATCGCCGTTTCGACACCCGCAAGGGCGTGGCGGTCACGGGCGCCGGACTGACCATGCTGGCCCTGCTGGCGCTCGCGGCGGTTGCGCGGCCGCCGACCCTTCTCGCCATCGCGATGCTGGTGGCGCTATCCGCCATCTCGGCCTACGGCATCGTGGTCGTCTCCCACTGCCGCACGTTCTATCCCGAGGCGCTCGCCGGCCGCGGTGCCACCACCGCGAACATGGCGCAGCTCCTGGGCTGCGCCCTGCTGCCGATCGTCACCGGACAGATCGCGGGCCTCTTCCCGGCAACGGGCGTCGGCTACGCGCCGGTCGCCTATCAGTGGATCTTTGCTACCATTGCGGCCGCGCTTGGCGTCGGGCTCGCCGTCTATTTGACCGCCGTTGACGCCCGTCCGAGCGGCGCGCCGCCCGCCAGCACGTCCGTTCCCCGGCCGATGACGGGCCGGCGGGAGTAGACGCAACCCGCGGCCGTGCCGCAGAGAGTGTGTTTGTCTATCGCAATCCGAGGCGTTGGAAGGGGATCAAGAGATGCGCGACAGAATGACGGTGGCCGCGACGCTTCCCGACGACTGGCAGCAGGCGGCGCTGGCAGGGCGCGTCTGGCGCCCTGAGCTTTCCGGGCCCTCGGTCGCCGTGGTTCGCGGCGGCGATCTCCTCGACATTTCCCGCATCGCGCCGACCATGCGCGACTTGTGCGAGACGGCGGACCCGGCGCGCGTCGTCCGCGAGGCGGCGGGCGAGCGTATCGGCGGGATCGCAGACATCCTTGCCAACACCCCGGAAGCATCGCGCGATGTGGCAAAGCCGTGGCTGCTCGCGCCCGTCGACCTGCAGGCGATCAAGGCGGCGGGCGTCACCTTCGCGCGGTCCATGCTCGAGCGGGTCATCGAGGAGCAGGCCAAGGGCGCGCCTGAAAAGGCTCGCGCGATCCGCGCCGAGGTCGAGAAGCAGCTCGGCGGCGACCTGCGCCGTCTGAAGCCCGGCTCCCCCGCTGCGCTTGCCTTGAAGCGGACGCTGATCGAGGCGGGCGCGTGGTCGCAGTATCTCGAGGTGGGCATCGGCGAGGATGCCGAGATTTTCACCAAGGCGCAGCCCATGTCCGCCGTGGGGCATGGCATGGAAGGCGGACTGCACCCGCGCTCGACCTGGAACAACCCGGAGCCCGAGGTGGTGCTGGTGGCGTCTTCGAGGGCCCGCATCGTCGGCGCCACGCTCGGCAACGACATCAACCTGCGCGATTTCGAGGGCCGGTCTGCGCTCCTGCTCTCGAAGGCCAAGGACAACAACGGCTCGGCGGCCCTCGGCCCCTTCATCCGCTTCTTCGACGGGCGGTTTACGATCGACACCGTCCGCTCCCTCGACGTCCTGCTATCGGTCGAGGGCGAGGATGGCTTCAAATTGTCCGGCAAGTCCTCGATGACCGAGATCGCCCGTGACCCGGCCGATCTCGTCGCCGAGCTCTTCGGGACAACGCATCAGTATCCGGACGGTGCGGTCCTCTACCTCGGCACGATGTTCGCTCCGACCGAGGACCGCGATGCGCCGGGGCAGGGCTTCACGCACAAGGTCGGCGACATCGTCACCATTCATGCAGAGCCGCTGGG
>CAYWBX010000514.1:0-3323 GCA_964456015.1 uncultured Hyphomicrobiaceae bacterium
CGGCGAACAGCAGATGCTCGCGATCGGCCGCGCCCTTCTCACGAACCCCCGCGTGCTGATCCTAGACGAAGCGACGGAGGGGCTCGCGCCGCTGATCCGGGGGGAAATCTGGGCGACGCTGCGCCGCGTGAAGGAGGCGGGCGTTGCGACCTTGGTGGTCGACAAGAGCGTAGCCGAGGTTGCCGCCATCGCCGATCGTGTTGTGGTTCTGGTCAAGGGAGAAGTGGGGTTCGAAGGAACTCCCGCGCAGTTGCGCGCCGATCCCGCCACGATGCAGAGGCACCTCGGAGTGTGATGGGTCAAAGCCTTGTGAGGCCTGACAGCTCCGTGGAGAGCGACGGTCGCGAACGGCACAACGGTGAGCTTGCCGCACGGATAGGAGAGAACGGAATGCCGAGCAGCACAGTCGGATCGAACTGGACGCCTCCGACCGGCCGGTACAATGCCGCGGCCGACATGATCGACCGGAATGTTTCGGAAGGCCGGGGAGAAAATCTCGTACTGATAGATCCCAAGAGGCGGCTGACCTACGGGGAACTGCAAACGGAGTCGAGCCGGTTCGCGAATGCGCTCGCGCGGCTTGGAATCCATCGCGAGCGACGCATTGCGATGATTATGCTGGATACGGTCGACTTCGCGATTGTGTTCTGGGGCGCGATCAGAGCCGGTGTCGTGCCCGTGCCGCTGAACACGCTCTTGCCCAACGAGGCGCTGGACTACATGATCGAGGACAGCCGCTCGGAGGCGGTGATCATCTCGAGCGAACTCTATCAGCGCGCCGCGCCGATGCTTGCCGAGATCGCGTCCCGACGCCATCTCCATGTCGTCATCGCGAGCGGGGCGATCGAGGAGCGCACGCTCGCCTTGGACGATCTTCTGGCCACGTCCTCGAGCGACACGAAGATCGCAAGCACTCATGCCGATGAGGTGGCCTTCTGGCTCTATTCCTCAGGTTCGACGGGAATGCCGAAGGGCACCCGGCACCTCCACGCCAGTCCAATGGCGACGGCACGGCTTTTCGGCCAAGGCGTGCTCGGAATCCGCCAAACAGATGTCGTTTTCTCGGCCGCCAAGCTTTTTTTTGCCTATGGGCTTGGCAATGGGATGTCCTTTCCGATGTCAGTCGGCGCGTGCGCGGTCCTTCTGCCTGACCGGCCGACGCCCGAAAAGGTGAGGGAGGTTCTCGAGACGCATCAGCCGACGATCTTCTGCGGGGTGCCGACGCTCCTCGCCGCAATGCTCGCCTCGCCCGGGCTCGGCAAGGGTGCGGGCTCGGATCGCCTCAGACTCTGCACGTCGGCGGGAGAAGCATTGCCTGAGGATATCGGCCATCGCTGGCAGAGCGTCACCGGCACCGAGGTGATCGACGGCATTGGCTCGACGGAAATGCTGCATATCTTTGTCTCGAACCGGCCTGGCCGGGTCCGTTACGGTTCGTCCGGAACGCCCGTTCCCGGCTATGAGGCGCGAATTCTCGACGACGACGGGACGCCGGTGAAGCCGGGGGAGATCGGAGAGCTTGTCATCAAGGGTCCGTCCGCCGCCGAGGGATATTGGCTCAACCGTGAAAAGTCGTTGCGCACGTTTCGCGGTGCCTGGACGCACACCGGCGATAAGTACCGGATCGACGAGGACGGCTACTATTATTACTGCGGCCGCACCGACGACATGTTCAAGGTATCCGGGGTCTGGGTTTCCCCGTTCGAGGTCGAGAGCGCACTCATCTCACACGGGTCCGTGCTCGAGGCCGCGGTCATCGGTAAAGAGGATTCCGACGGTCTTTTGAAGCCGAAAGCATTCATCGTCTTGAAGCCGGGGGAGGTGATCAGCGACGCGCTCTGCGAGGAGTTGAAGGAGCACGTCAAACGGATCGCAGGTCCCTGGAAGTACCCGCGTTGGATTGACGTCCGCAGCGAGCTGCCGAAGACCGCAACCGGCAAGATTCAGCGATTCAAGCTGAGAGCTGAATGACCAGGATGCGCGATATGCTTGCAGCGGGGCCGCTCCCCGCCGGTCGGCGCTGAAGACCTCGCGCGATTTCCGGTTTGCGGCGGGCGTGCGAGCGACAGGTCTCGAGGTACCGCTTGCCGGGACAAGGCAACGTAACCACGGCATTCGAAGAAAAAGACGCGCTCCCAATTCCTAGTCTCGCCGATTGCGGACCGCCGCGCGGCGCAAACTTCAATCGTCGCCGTCGTGCGCCGGGATGATCGGCGTTGGAGCCGGGCTGCCTCCGGTCAAGGTGCACATTGCAAGATTTTTCTGCCGTCCGAGCCCGCCGTCCTAACCTTCAGGGAGGGTGAAATGCCACGCCCGTCCAAGGGCGTTGGGTTGGTCGGTATGGCCGCTGCATGACTACCCTTTGGCGTGGCTCGCCTGACGTTGGCCCCGCGCCCTCCGTGTGCCGGTTGCATTGGTCTGGCATGCGACGCAAGTCGGCTGCGACGCCTTGCATGCGCGTCGCAAGCGCTCCCCTTGATTGAAATCAAGGCCGGCCTTGCCCCCTTCCGGAGACTGCGAGCCGCATGGGCACCTTCAGGGGATCCGCGAGGGACTGATGAACACGGCTACGGACACGTCGCAGGAATGGCAGGCTTTCACCAACATTCTGGCGATTCTGAGCGCGGCGCTCTTTGGGGTCGTCGGACTGATCTGGGCGTCCATTGGACCCGATGAAGCCATCCGGCTACATGGTGCCGTTCTTGCTGTCGCGGCGCTCATTGCCGCCTTGTATGTGATGGCAAATGGCAATGAAGCCGTTGATCAGGGCGCCTATTTCGATGCTCCCATCCGGTTCGCGGTCATAGCCTCAATCTTCTGGGGGATCGCCGGCTTTATCGTCGGCGATGTGCTCGCCTGGCAGCTTGCGTTTCCTATTCTCAATTTCGATCTGCCCTGGACCAGCTTTGGCAGATTGCGCCCGTTGCACACGTCGGCGGTTATCTTTGCGTTCGGCGGCAATGTATTGCTTGCGACGTCGTTTTATGTCGTGCAGCGGACCTGTCACACGCGGATTGCGGGCCGCTGGGCGCCGTGGTTCGTCGTCTGGGGCTACAACGTCTTCATCGTGATGGCGGGGACGGGCTACCTGCTTGGCGTCACCCAGTCGAAAGAGTATGCGGAGCCCGAGTGGTATGCGGATCTCTTCCTGACAATCGTCTGGGTCGTTTATCTGCTCGTATTCCTGGGCACGCTCGCCAAGAGAAAAGAGCCGCACATCTACGTGGCAAACTGGTTCTACCTCGCCTTTATCGTAACCATCGCGATGCTGCATGTCGTCAACAACGCGGCGTTGCCGGTGAGCGTTCTCGGTTCACAGAGCT
>CAYWBX010000515.1:0-3303 GCA_964456015.1 uncultured Hyphomicrobiaceae bacterium
GCGCGTGGTCACGGTTGTGGAGCAGGTCGAAAACGACAGCCAGCAGATCACGCTCGAGGACGCACGCAAGCGCAAGCCCGACGCGAAGATCGGGGACGAACTCGTCGAGCAGCTGCCGCCGCTCGACTTCGGCAGAGTGTCGGCGCAGAACGCCAAGCAGGTGATCGTCCAGAAAGTACGCGAGGCCGAGCGCGACCGGCAGTATGCCGAATACAAGGACAAGGTCGGAGAGATCGTCAACGGCACGGTGAAGCGTGTCGAGTACGGCAACGTCATCGTCGACCTCGGACGCGCGGAGGGGATCATCCGGCGCGACGAGATGATTCCGCGCGAGAACGTGCGCTTCAACGACCGCATCCGCGCCTACGTCTACGACGTCCGGCGAGAGCAGAGGGGGCCGCAGATCTTCCTGTCGCGGGCACGGCCGGAGTTCATGGCGAAGCTGTTTGCAATGGAGGTGCCCGAAATCTACGACGGCGTCGTCGAGATCAAGTCGGTCGCGCGCGACCCCGGATCCCGCGCCAAGATCGCGGTCGTGTCGAAGGACAGCTCCATCGATCCGGTGGGCGCCTGCGTCGGGATGCGCGGGCAGCGCGTGCAGGCTGTCGTCAACGAACTGCAGGGCGAGAAGATCGACATCATTCCCTGGAGCGCCGATGCGGCGACGTTCATCGTCAACGCGCTCGCGCCGGCGGAGGTCTCGAAAGTCGTGCTCGACGATGAGTCGAACCGGATCGAGGTGGTCGTCGACGAGAAGCAGCTTTCGCTGGCAATCGGCCGGCGCGGCCAGAACGTGCGCCTCGCCTCCCAGCTCACCGGCTGGGACATCGACATCCTGACCGAAGCGGAGGAGAGCGAGCGCCGCCAGAAGGAGTTCACTGAGCGCACGCAGACGTTCATGGAGAAGCTCAACTGCGATGAGGTGATCGCTCAGCTGCTAGCGACGGAAGGCTTCTCCACGATCGAGGAGGTCGCCTACGTCGACCTCGCCGAGATCGCCCAGATCGAGGGCTTCACGGAGGAGACGGCAAGCACAATTCAGACGCAGGCGCGCGACTATCTGCAGCGCATCGAGAACGAGCGGGACGCGCGCCGGCGCGAGCTCGGGGTTGCGGACGAGCTCGCCGAGATCCCTGGCGTCACCACGCAAATGATGGTCGCCTTCGGCGAGCACGGCATCAAGACGGTCGAAGACCTCGCCGACTGCGCAGCCGACGAGCTCACGGGATGGGTGGAGCGCAAGAAGGAACGCGACGCGGAGCCCGTTCGCCACAAGGGCATCCTCGACGGCTTCGGGCTCAGCCAGCACGAGGCGGAGCAGCTGATCCTGGCGGCCCGGGTCCACGCCGGCTGGATCAAGCCGGAAGATCTGGCGCCGGCCGAAGGCGGCGAGACGGGGGAGGCGGAGGGCGACACGGACGAGGCATCCGATGCGACGGATGCAGCGCCGGCCAAGGCGTGACGGTCATGGACGGCGAGGGCTGGACACGGCGATGGGTGCGGCAGCGCAACGACGAGGGAGGGCGAGGGGCGCCGAGGATAGGCGCGAGCCCGAGCGTACCTGCATCGTCTCGCGCGCGAAGCTGCCGCCCGATCAGCTGATCCGTTTCGTCCGCGCGCCCGACGGTCAGATCGTGCCCGACGTCGCCTGCCGCCTGCCGGGGCGCGGCGTCTGGGTCGCCTGCCGGCGGGCAAGCATCGAGGAGGCCGTCAGACGCAACGCCTTTCAACGCGCCTTCAAGGCCTCGGCAGTCGTCCCGCCGGACCTGGCGCAGCGCGTGGACCTGCTCCTCAAACAGCGCGCCGCCAGCGCGCTCAGTCTGGCGAACAAGGCGGGCCAGCTGGTCGCAGGCTTCGCGAAGGTCGAGGCAACGGTCGAGAAAGGGCTGGCGGTGGCGCTCATTCACGCCGCCGACGCCGCGGCCGACGGGTGCGAGAAGCTGGACCGCAAGTTGCGGGCCGCCGGCGGGAATGGCGATGCCGCCCTCGTCACGCTGCTCAGCTCAGATGAATTGAGCTTGGCCATAGGGCGGGCAAATGTGGTACATGCTGCGCTCACGAAAGGCGGCGCGGCCACGAATTTTCTGCGGGAGGCCCGGCGCTTGCTGCGCTATCGGGCAGATTGGGACGTCGAGGCGGCGAGGCCGCAGGCGGCGGAGTCGAAGACAGGACAGGCATGAGCGACACGAAGGAAACCTCCGACAAGGCCGGAGCCGGCGGCTCCCGCAAGCCGCCGGCGGCGCGCCGCGGCGAATCGTCGGGACATGTGCAGCAGAACTTCAGCCGCTCGCGCGTGAACACTGTGCTCGTCGAGCACAAGCCCCGGCGCAAGATCAGCGTGCCCGGAGCGCCCGGCGCGGCCGACAAGGCAAAGGCGACGCTTGGCGCGGCTGCGGGCGCGGCACAAGCCGCGCGGGCAGGGTCAGCAGCGCCGGCCAAGCCCGCCGCAACCGGCGGCCCGGGGCGCGGCCTGTCATCCGGCGAGCTCGACAAGCGGACGCAGGCCGTCCTTGCCGAGCAGATGCGGCGCAAGGCCGAGGAAGAACAGCGGCGGGCTCAGGAAGAGCAGCGCAAGCGCGAGGAAGCCGCGCTCGCCGAGCAGCGTCGGCTCGAGGAGGAGGCCCGGCGCGCCGCCGAGGCGCAAAGTGGCGATCGTGCGATCACCCGAGGCGAGCTCGAACGGGCAGGCGAGCCGGCAGCCCCGGCCGAGGCACGGCCGACGGCCGGCGCCGCGACGCCGTCTGGCGCGGCCCCGGGAGGCGCGCCACCGCCGGTCATGCGGCAGGAAGAGCGGTTGCGGGACGGCCGCGCCGGCGGCGCACCACGGCCGACCCCCGTTCCCAAGACGGTTCCGCCGACCGAGCGCGGCGGCGTCGAGGCGCCCGCGGCAAAGGGCGTCGCGGCCGTGCCGCGCCGCGGCCGCGATCTCGCGGCACTGGCCGAGGAGGAGGAGTTCGGGAAGCGCAAGGGCCCTGGCGGCGTGAAGGCTCCCCGCGGACCGCTCAAGGGCGGCGAGGAGCGCCGCGTGAGCGGTCGCCTCACCGTCGACAAGCTGCTCAACGACGAGCAACGCGAGCGCTCGCTTGCCTCGCTGCGACGCAAGCGCGAGCGTGACCAGCGCCGCGCGCTCGGCATCCAGCAGTCGCGCGAGAAGATCGTGCGCGAGGTTATCAGTCCCGAGGTCATCACGATCCAGGAACTCGCCAACCGCATGACGGAGAAGGCCGTCGATGTGATCCGCTTCCTGATGAAGCAGGGCGCGATGCACAAGATCAACGATGTCATCGACGCCGACACCGCCGA
>CAYWBX010000516.1:0-3303 GCA_964456015.1 uncultured Hyphomicrobiaceae bacterium
CAGAATTGAACTGCCGACACTGCGATTTTCAGTCGCATGCTCTACCAACTGAGCTACCTGGGCGGACGCCAGCATCAGGCAACAGCCCCTGGCGAGCGCGCGTCGTTATAGGGGCTCATCCGGAGACTGTCCAGGGCCATTGTGGCGGGCCCAACCGATGGTCGGGCAACGGTTTCCAGCTGCTGTAATCCGCGATAACCGGCGCGGGACGCGGGCTTGTGCGAGGTCGCGCGAGCGTCCGAGCGCTATCGGTCTGCGTGCGCCTTGAATCTCCCGTGCGGGCAAGGCCGCGGCGCGCAATCGGAACGCCGAACTCTTCCGCGATACGCAGAGAGCAATGCCGTCGCGGGTCTTGCTCAGTCGCGGTGATAGGGATGCCCGGTGAGGATGGTCGTCGCGCGATAGATCTGCTCGGCCAGGACGACCCGCGCCAATCCGTGGGGCAGCGTCAGCGGGCCGAGAGACAGCACGAGGTCCGCCTTTTCCAGCACGGCTGCGGCGTGGCCGTCCGGTCCGCCGATCAGGAATGCCACGTCACGACAGCCCGCGTCGCGACGTTTGCCGAGCCAGGACGCCAGATCCCTGCTGGAGAACAGCTTGCCCCGCTCGTCGAGCGCGACCGAACTGACGCCAGCGGTGACGTGTCGCAACAGATGGCGTCCCTCCGCCAACCGACGCTCCGCCGCTGATGCAAGTTGGGACTCGGGCAATTCGATCACCCGCAACGGTCCGATGGACGCCGACCGCTGACCGGCAATCCGCTCTGCATAGCGAGCCACAAGCGCGCGCTCCGCCTCGGCCTTCAGTCTGCCGATCGCGACGATTGCAACACGCATCGGCGGGTCTCTTCGGCCGCGAAGCGACGACGGATGACGATGGCCGCTGCATCACACGGCCGGCCGGCTCTTGCCTGTCGCCCGTTGGTGTTACGCCTCTCAATGCGCCGACGACTCCGGCGTGCGTTCGAGAGACCACATTTTTTCGAGGTTGTAGAATTCGCGTACTTCCGGGCGGAAGACGTGAACGATGACGTCACCGGCATCGATCAAGACCCAGTCGCACTGCGGCTGGCCTTCAATCTTGACGCGCGACCAACCCTCCTCCCGGAGCTTCTTCGCGAGCTGCTCGGCGATGGCGCCGACATGGCGGTCCGAGCGCCCCGAGGCGATGATCATGAAATCGCTCATGGACGACTTGCCATGAAGATCGATCGTAATGATGTCCTCGGCCTTTGCCTCGTCGAGCCATCCGACGATTCGTGCCGCGAGAGCCTCGGACGGGCGCCCTCTCGGCGCCACTCTGGCGGAGGTCACACCCTTGCGGGAACCTCCGGTTGCGGTTCGCATCTGTTGGTGACTGACCCTCTTCGCTTCCAGCCCGATCGTCGGGTCGGCTCGGATTCGAGCCCACGGCTTGCGAGACAACCAGCCGCTCCCCGGGCCCCACCCGGATTGATGGAACAATAAGCAGGGCGGCGGGTTCGTTCAAGCCTCCGGCTGTGCTGCCTTGTTCCGACTTTGTTTGCTTCTGTCCGCGGGATCGCGTGAGGACAGCCGGGCTCGGAGGGCGGTCGAGGAGAGAGCCGACAGCGGACCCGTGAGATAACACCATCGCGGGGGGCGGCCGAAGGGCAGGCGCGATGCGCGTGTCTCGGGCAGGCGGGCGCGCGCAAACCGCCGCGCCGCGGGTGAGGCCAGCGCACGCAGATGCCAGCCGGGCCGGTCAACGACGGCGATCGGCACACGCTCGAAAATTTCCTCCCAAAGCTGCCAGCGATGGAAGTCGGCGAGGCAATCGGCGCCGATGATCCAGACAAAGCGGGTGTCGGGATAGTGTCGGCGCAGATAGGCGATGGTCGCCGCGCTGAAGGATGTCTGCAAGCGATGCTCGAAGTCCGTCACGACGATCCGGCGATCCGAGGCGACGCGACGGGCTGCGGTCAGCCGCGCTGCGAGCGGTGCAAGCTCGATTCGCGACTTCAGCGGATTGCCGGGCGTGACGATCCACCAGACGGCGTCAAGGCCAAGGCGGCGCAGCGCCAGCAAGCTGATCAGGAGATGGCCGGCATGGGCCGGATTGAACGAACCGCCGAGCAGTCCGATGCGCTGCCGCGGTGCCGCCAGCGGCGGTCTCGCGCGTGTAGAGCCGAAGCGGACAGGGGCGGACTTGCGCATGGTTCACGCTACTCTCGGGTCGGCCGGCGCTCCGCCGTCCAGGGGCGTCCACGGTCCCGCAATCAGGGCCTGAGCTCCTGCGCGGGGCTTGCCAGCCCGTGGCGGGCTTTTGCAGCGAGAAGGGTGTTCTGCAGCAAGCAGGCGATCGTCATCGGGCCGACGCCTCCGGGGACCGGCGTCAAGGCTCTGGCGCGAAGCCGGACTTCATCGAACGCCACGTCGCCGACGAGCCGCGATTTGCCATCCGCCGTTGCAATGCGATTGATGCCGACGTCGATGACGACGGCGCCAGGCTTGATCCAGTCGCCGCGGACCATCTGCGGCCTTCCAGCCGCCGCAACGACGACGTCGGCCCGCCGCACCACCGCCGGCAGATCGCGCGTGCGCGAATGGGCGACCGTCACGGTCGCATTCTCCCGCAGGAGAAGCTGGGCGACGGGTTTGCCCACAATGTTGGAGCGGCCGATCACCACGGCCTCCAGGCCTTCGAGCGACGGCAGGGCCGACTTGGCCAGGATGACGCAGCCTTGCGGGGTGCACGGCACCAGGCCGTCCGCGCCGCTTGCGAGGCGACCGGCATTCATCGGATGGAAGCCGTCGACGTCTTTCGCTGGATCGATCGCTTCGATGACACGAGTCTCTGCCACATGTCGTGGCAACGGCAGCTGCACGAGAATCCCGTCGACGTTCGGATCCGCATTGAGTGCTTTGACGAGCGCAACCACCTCGCTCTCCGTCGCTGTGACGGGCAGGCGATGCTCGAACGACCGCAGGCCGCACGCGACCGTCTCGCGGCTCTTGTTGCGAACGTACACCTCGCTCGCCGGATCGTCGCCAACGAGAAGCACCGCCAGTCCGGGCGGACGCCCGATGCGCGCGGCGAACTCGGCCGCTTCGGCGGTCGTCCGCGCCTTCAAGGTGCCGGCGATCCTCTTGCCGTCAATGATCTCGGCCGTCATCGGCGATCATCCTTTCCCTGAGCCCCCTCGAGCTCGCGGCATTTAGCGACAAGCCGCGCGCTCAGGATCTCGGTGTCACCGGCAATGATGAGCGACTTCACGCGCGATCTCGGACCGGATGCCACCGACACCGCAGACCGCGGCACGTCGAGCCATCGGGCGACGAGGTG
>CAYWBX010000517.1:0-3295 GCA_964456015.1 uncultured Hyphomicrobiaceae bacterium
GCGACAGCCGCGCCGGTCGCCCGGCCCGCGAACGAGCCTTGCCGCGCGACGGCCTTTGCGCTTGAGCGAAGCGACAGGCGGGCGTAACGTGACCAGTTGTCCGGACAGGATCTTGCAGCGCGTTGATCTGCTGCCGGCCGCTCAAGCCGCCAGGATGGCCCCGCGAGCCCGATGTGACGACAGGCGACGAACAGCCGACGCTGCCCTTGACCGTCACCCGGCGGATCCTGGTGCTGCTCACGGTCGTGATCGCCTCGACGAGCTTCAACGCCGCAACGTTCTCGGTCGCTGCCGTCCTTCCGCAGGTGCAGGGTGCGCTCTCTGCGACCCAGGACGAGGTCGCCTGGGCGGTGACGTTCTTCATTCTGGCAACGGCCGTCACGATGCCGATGACCGGCTGGCTCGTGAACCGCTTCGGCCGCCGCAACGTCCAGTTCTGGAGCCTCGTCGGCTTCACCGTATCGACCATCATGTGCGGGCTCGCCCAGTCGCTCGAGGCGCTGGTGATCTGGCGGCTGGTGCAGGGCGCCACGGGCGCGCCGCTGATGCCGCTCGGCCAGAGCGTGCTGCTCGACGTCTTTCCGCGCCGCCAGCATGGCCTCGTCATCTCGATCTTCGGGACGACCAACACCATCGGTCCCGTGCTCGGCCCCACCATTGCCGGCTATCTTGCCGAGGCGCTGAGCTGGCGCTGGGGCTTCTTCATGATCGTGCCGGTGGCGCTCACCGCCACCATGGCGGCGCGCTTCGCGTTGCCCGACGAAGGCCAGCGACGCGGCCTGACGCTCGACTGGATCGGCTTCCTTTCGCTCTCGATCGCAATCGCGGCGACCCAGCTCGTGCTCTCGCGCGGCCAGCGGCTCGACTGGTTCGAGAGCCCGGAGATCGTGATCGAGACGGCGGCGGCGGCGATGGCCTTCTACATCTTTCTCGCCCACACGATGACGGCACGCGAGCCTTACCTGAGCCCCCGCCTCCTGCTCGGCCGGAACTACGTCATCGGCATCTCGCTGATCGTCATTTTCGGCATGCTGAACTTCACGCCGATGGTCCTGCTGCCGCCGCTGATGCAGAACCAGCTCGGATTTCCGGATGGGCTCATCGGGTTCGTCGTGAGCTGGCGCGGCGCGGGCGTCATGTGCGGGTCCGCCGCATCGATCATCGCCCAGCGCCTCGACCCGCGCGTCGGCATGGTGGCGGGCTTCTCGATGCAGATCATCTCCGGCGTCTGGCTGACGAGCCTCGATCTTAACGCACAGCTCTGGGCGCTCTGCGCCAATGCCTATCTTCAAGGTCTTGCCGTCGGTCTTATCTGGACGCCGATCGTGACCACCGCCTTCATGACGCTCGCCCCGCGCCTCAGACCCGAGGGCATCGCCGTCCTGCACCTGTGCCGCTCGATCGGCTCGAGCTTCTTCATCTCCATCACGGTGACCGAGATCGTGCGTGCGACGTCGGCGAACTACGGCCGTCTGGTCGAGAACCTGTCGCCCTTCAACAAGGCGCTCGCGCTGCCGCCGGTGATGGGCAGCTGGACCACCGATAGCGTCTCCGGCATGGCCGCCATCTCGCGCGAGATCGGACGCCAGGCGGCGATGCTCGGCTACATGAACGCCTTCGTGCTCTACACGGCAGCGTCGGTGGTGGCGATCCCACTGACGCTCATGCTCGGCGGCCGCCGCACGGCTCGATCATCAGCGTCGGCCTGATGCGCACCCGAGGGATGGCTGTGCTCGCCGGGCCCTGCCGGTGCCGGTGGCATCCCGCTCGCCGTCTCCCAGCCGCGGCTTGGGTCTCAAGCCTCACCAGGCCTTGCCTGATGTTTTGATCCCCTTGGCGCGCTCGTACTTCTCGATCTCGCTCAAGACGGCCGCCTTCGATTCCTCGCCCGCCGTCTGGTGCTTTGACGTCGCATCGTCATAGCTCCACACACGCAGGCTGTTCGCATTGCGCTGGAAGTGCGGATGCACGTAGCGCGCCATCAGCTCATAGCTTTTCTTGGTCGCCTCCCAGTCGGCCCAGTTGTGCGCGAGCAGGAGAACGGCGCCGAAACCGCCGGCCGAGCCCTGCCAGAGCCGCTCGAAATGGCGGATGCAGTCGTCCGGCGTGCCGATGGCGGCGATGCCGTTGTCGACCAGGTAGTTGACCGGGTCCGTAATGCCGCCGGGGATGATCGGGAACGTCGCGACATCCGTGAAATACTTGGCGAACTTCTCGAGGCCGTAGGCCATGTCGGCGCGCGCCTTCTCACGCGTCTCGGCGACATGTGCGAAGGTGGTGATGCGCCACTTCGAGCGGTCGGGCGTCTTGCCGGCGGCGCGCGCGGCCTCCTCGTGGATCGCCCAGTTCTTGGCATGGGCGGCGAGCGCCTCGTCGTTGGTCCCGCCGATGGAGATCATGCCGATGCCGTGCTTGCCGGAGGCGACTGCGCCGACCGGCGAGCGCGAGCAGGCGACCGCCATCTCCATGCCGGGTTGGCTGTAGGGCTTGAGTTGCAGCCGCGCCTCTACGAGATTGAACCAGTCGGTCTTTCGGGTCACCATGCCGCCGTTCATGAGTTCGACCAGGCAGTCGAGGCTTTCAGCCATGCGCCGTCGCTGATCGGCGGCCTTGAGACCGATCTTGTCCGCGTCGTAAATCAGCGAGCCCGGCCCGACCCCGAACATCGCGCGGCCGCGCGCCATATGGTCGAGCTGCATCATGCGCGAGGCAAGCGTGAACGGATTGTGGTAGGGGAGCGAGACCACGCCGGTGCCAAGCCGGATGGTGCGCGTGCGCGGCAGGACGCCGGCAATGAACATCTCGGGACAGGCGATGATCTCATAGCCGCCGGAATGGTGCTCGCCGATCCAGGCCTCGTGGTAGTTGAGCCGGTCGAGATGCTCGATGAGTTCCATGTCGCGCTCGAGAGCAAGCGTCGGGTTCTCGTCGAGAGCGTGGAAAGGTGCGAGAAAGATTCCGGTGCGCAGATAACGGTCTTGCATGAGGGGTGTTCCTGCGGAGCGCGCGGGCGCGGGGGCTCTGATGACAATGCGGATGCAAAGGCTACCATTGCGCCGAGGGGCGGCAAAGGCGAGACGCATGGCCGCAGCCCTGCCCTTGATTTGTGTCATTGCAGCGGCGGAGGGCCCCCTGGCGGCAGCCTGTCCGCCGCCTCCGCCACCCGTCCGCGACCTCGCACTGCCGCGCTTTTATGCCGACGATGCGGGCTCCGTCGTCGATCCCGCGGCGGATTCGGCCCACTAGGGTGCGGTGAGGCCGCTGGCGGAGTTCCTGCGCCGTGTTGCGTCCGATG
>CAYWBX010000518.1:0-3293 GCA_964456015.1 uncultured Hyphomicrobiaceae bacterium
CTCGAGGCCCGTGAACACCTCGTCCAGCGTGCCGAGGAGCTTGCCGAGCCTGCCCGTGCCGGGGCCCTGGCCGGAGTGCGTATCCCAGCCGTCGATGGAGAGCGCGCCGATGCGCGGGCCATCCGACTTTGCCAGCAGCCGGGACGCGCCTTCGACCATGGCAAGCACCGCCTGCGGACCCCGGTTGCGGCCCTTCAGGTCCATGTCGATGGCGCGGGTGTCCTTGTCGAGGGAAGCGCCGCGGCGCAGCGCCTCGGCCAGCATGGGATCGCGCGCCTCGTAGAGCGACAGGAGCCGCATGACGGTGTCGTCGCTCGCCTGCGGCAGGTGTTGGGGCGACCAGGAGAGCACGGGCGCCGGCCCGCGCATGACCAGCGGCACGAAGGTGCCGATGGAAATGCCGCGCTCGGTCTTTGTCGCCTGCACCTTGTCCTTGCCGCCGATGAGGCCGACGAGGCGGTTGAGCCAGCCGGTGTCGGGATGGATCGCCTTCGGCAGGCCGCTTTCCAGCACCTCCTGGCCGTCGAAGTGCGAGCGGTCGCGGTAGGGCGTGGCGACCGCATGAATGGCCAGCGCCTCTTTGCGGGCGTAGAGCGCCGCCAGCGACTTCATGACTGGATTCAGCGAGAAGAAGGGGTCGAGCTTCAAGGGTTCGCCCGCCTTGGCGATGTCCTCTAGGAAGCTGCCGCGCACGCGCTGGAAATCGGGATCGCCGACCGGCATCACGGCGGAGAGGCCGTCGAGCGCCCCGCGCAGGATGACGAGCAGGAAGCGCGGATCGCGGCTCGCCGCGTGCGAGGGCAGCGCCGGCAGAAGGGCGGACGCCGCGAAGGCGCCGCTCCAGGACAGAATGCGTCGGCGCGAGATCTCCTCGCACATCAGAGAGTGAGAGAGCGTCTTGGTCATCGTCTGCCTCATCGGCGCTGGAATTCGGGGGCCATAAGAAGGAGCGTCGTCGCCTGCGCCTCGGTCTCGGCGCGCTTGATGGCGGTCATGGTCTCGTCCGTCAGCAATGGCCCGAGTACGCTCTGGGCGAGCTCCAGCGGACGGGACTTGAGCGCGCGCTTGGCCGCCTGCTCGGCGAAGTCGAGCCGGGTCTTGAAGGCGTCTGGCGCCGCCCAGGCGGACGCTTCCTCCGGCCAGCCCTTGGGGCTCGGCGCCTGGAACGGCACCTGGCCGAGCAGTTGCAGCGCGCGGGCGGCCTGGCCCGGCTCCGGGATGACGTCGAGCGCGCGGAGAGAGGCGACCACGAACTCGTAGGGCGGACGAAGCTTCATGAGGCGTGGCTCCCAGGCTTCGGGCGCGGCGAGGAGGGCCTCGTAGACGGCAGTCAGGTTGCCGTCGCTCTTCTTGAAGGCGGCGGCAACGCGATCAGTCGCGGCTTGCGGCGGGTCGTCGGCGATGAAGTGGCGACAGAGCTTGCGGGCTATGTGGCGGGCGGTCGAGGGGTGGCGGGCGAGGTCCTCGAGCACGGCGCGCGCCTGGCCCGCGTCGATCTGAGCATAAGTCTTGCCGAGCACCTTGCGCGGGCCTGGCTCGTGGGCGGCGGCGCGGAACAGGAACGTGCCGGGCACACCGCCCTGGCCGTTGGCGGCAACCACCGACCAGCCGGTGAGCACCTCGGCGAAGCGGGTCACGTCCTCCTGACTATAGCCGCCGTCGACGCCGAGCGTGTGCAGCTCCAGGATCTCGCGGGCGAGGTTCTCGTTGAGGCCGCGCTTCCGGCGCAGGCCGGCGATCGAGTTGGGCCCGATCGACTGGGCGTTATCGAGATAGATCAGCATGGCCGGATGGCGGGCCACGGCGAGCAGCATGTCGACGAAGCGGCCGGCGATGAAGGGCCGGATCGCCTCGCGCTCGTAGGCGCCGGCAGTGACGCGCACGCGCGGGTTGGTGGCCGAGACGGAGAAGTGGTTCGACCAGAAGAGGACGAGCCGCTCGCGGAAGCCGATGTCGCTGCGCAACGCCGCCCGGAAGCGCGCCTGCGCCTCGGCCTGGAAGATGGCGGGGACGGGATTGAGCGGTGGCGGTGTGGTGGCCTCGGGGTTTGGCGCCGGCGCCGTCGGCTGGGGAGCGGTGGCCTGCTTCGTCTGGGGCGCCTGCTTGTCGGGGGTCTGCATGGTGTCGGCCGGGGCGGGAGGCGGCGCCTGCTTCTGCTGGTTCGTGGCCTGCCGCGCGGCGCGCCGTTCCCCCTGGAACTCCATCAGCTCCTGGAGAGCAATGTGCGAGGGCTTGAGCTTGTCGTCGGCGACGGGCGCAGGCAGCGGCTGGCCGAGCTCGGCAAGCAGGGCGTCCCGCGGCTTGCCCTTCAGGCGATCAAGGTCGCCCGGCCGCGCGCCAAGTCCAAAGCGATGGAAGGCGAGTGCCGTCCGGATGTCGGACATGAGAGGAACATCCCGATGTTGCGCAACGACCCTTGAACGGCCAATAGCACGGTCATCCGTCGAAAATTCGACGATGCCGATCAGGCGAAGGAGTTATTTCCCCTTGATTTTGACCTTGCCGATGCCAATTGTCCGTCATCTGCACCACCCTGGAGTACCGGCGATGTTCGATCCGAAACAATTGCTTGAGGCTATGACGGCATCGGCCTCCAAGCCCGCGTCGGCCATGCCCAACCAGGGTGGCCTCGGCGATCTGTTGGGACAGATCCTCGGCGGCGCCAATCAGCAGCCGCGCCCGGATGTGCGCTACATGGCGCCCGAGCCCCAGGCGCCGACGCAGCGGCAGGCCGTCCCCGGTGGCCTTGGTGGTATTGGAGACGTGCTCGGCAACATCTTCAGCCAGGCGACCCAGGGCGTGAAGGAAGGTGCCGGCCGCATCAACGACGCGACGGGTGCCGGGCAGAAGGTCGACGACCTCTTGCGCAAGGTGACGGGCGGCCAGGCTTCCGGAGACATGATCGCCAAGGTGAAGGAGCTGATCGGCAACAACCCGCTTGCCGCGGGTGCGGTGCTCGGTGGCCTCGGCGCCCTCGTCGGCGGAACCAAGACCGGCCGCTCGCTCGCCTTCGACGCGGCCAAGATCGGCGGCCTCGTGCTCATCGGCGGTCTCGCCTACAAGGCTTGGCAGAACCATCAGGCAGGCAAGCCGCTGATCAGCGGTAGGGACGCTACGCCGCAGAAGCTCGCTGTCGCCGCCCCCGACGGCTCGGGCTTCGAAGAGGCGGCGCAGACCAACGAGAACGCCCTCCTCTATCTGCGCGCGATGATCGCGGCGGCGGCCGCCGGCGGCGAGATCGACGAAGCCGAGTTCAAGCGTATCACCGGCAACCTCGAGCAGCTCGGCTTCAA
>CAYWBX010000519.1:0-3283 GCA_964456015.1 uncultured Hyphomicrobiaceae bacterium
GTTCTCGGGCGCTGCCGGCACGCTCGCCTCCCTCGGCGACAAGGGTCTCCTCGTGCAGGCCGCGCTGGCCGAGGTCCTGGGCCTGCGCCAGCCCGACATCACCTGGCACGCGGCCCGCGACAGCATCGCCGAGGTCGGCTGCTTCCTCGGTCTCGTCACCGGCAGTCTGTCGAAGATCGCCATCGACGTCATGCTGATGATGCAGACCGAGATCGGCGAGGCCTTCGAACCGTTCGTGCCGGGTCGCGGATCCTCCTCGACCATGCCGCAGAAGCGCAACCCGATCTCCTGCGAGATGATCTTCGCCCTGGCGAAATGCGTGCGCAGCAACGTCGACCTGCTGCTCGACGGCATGGCCGCCGACCATGAGCGCGCGACCGGTCCCTGGCATCTCGAATGGATCGCTGTGCCGGAAATCTTCCTCGCCGCCTCGGGCGCGCTGCACCAGGCCCGCTTCATGCTCGAGGGGCTGATCGTGGAGCCCGGCGCCATGCGCCGCAACCTCGACCTGACCGGCGGCCTCATCGTCGCCGAAGCAGTTATGATGGCGCTCGCCCCGCACATCGGGCGCGGCGACGCCCACGACCTCGTCTACGCTTGCTGCCGCAGGGCGCTCGAGGAGGGCACGCCGCTGCTCGCCCAGCTCGAGAAGGAACCCGCCGTCACGCGGCACTTCGATTCGCCCGCACTCGCCCGCCTGGTCGATCCGGCGAACTACCTCGGCACGGCGCAAGCCATGGTCGATCGCATGACCGGCGGGTCGGGATAATGCGGTGAGCGAACCCGCGGACAAACCGCCGAGAGGAACCGGCCTGCGGCTCGATCGCGCCGCTCGCGGCCTGCTGATGCGGGTGTTGCGCGAGTGGGTGTTCCCGCGCAAGCGGCCGCTGGCCGTCGCGCTCCTTCTGATGGCCGCACTTGCCGCCGTCACGGGGTTCTACCCCAATCTCATCAAACACGCTTTCGACGTCCTCCCGAAGGGCGAGGCGGGCCAGCTCTACGCCATCGCCGGCATGATCGTGCTCGCCACCGGCGCCCGCGCACTTCTCATGTATCTGACCAGCGTGCAGACCAACCGGATCGTGCTCGGCATCGCCGTCGACTTGCAGAAGCGCGGCGTCGCGCACCTGCTCAAGGCCGACTATGCGCGCCTGACGCGCGATGCGCCGGGCGATCTCATCTCGCGGCTGACCAACGACATCGCGCAGATCCAGACGGCGCTTCAGGCGGCCCTGACCACCGCCGTGCGCGATGCCATGACCATCACCGCGCTCGTCGGCTACATGATCTGGAGCGACCCGGTCCTGTCGCTGATCGTGCTCGGGGTCTATCCGTTCGCGATCATGCCGGTGATGGCGATCGGGCGCCGGCTGAAGCGGGTCGCGCGCGCCACGCAGGAAGAGCTTGCCGAAATGCTCTCGCTGCTCGCGGAGAAGCTCGGCGGCGCGCGACTGATCAAGACGTTCCGCCTCGAGGACTACGCAGCAAGCCGCATGATCGGCTCCTTCGAGCAGATCTTCAAGCTGCGCATGAAGGCCGTGCGCCAGCGCGCGCGCATCGACCCCGTTCTCGAGGTGCTCGGCGGCATCGCGGTCGCCGGCGTCCTCGCGCTCGCCGCCTGGCGCATCTCGACGGGGCTCGCCACGATCGGCGACTTCATGGCCTTCATAACCGCCCTGGTGCTGGCCGCGCAGCCGACGCGCGGCCTTGGGAATCTCTCCGTGCGCGTGCAGGAAGGCCTCGCGGCAGCGGAGCGTTTCTATGGGCTTCTCGACGAGAAGCCGGCTGTCGTCGACCGGCCGGGCGCCCGCCCGCTTGTGGTGACGACGGGAACAATCGCATTCGAGAACGTCTCCTTCGCCTACCGCACCGGCAGCGACATCAAGGCCGTGCGCGATTTCTCGCTGGTTGTGCGCGGCGGAACGACGGTGGCGCTCGTCGGCCGTTCCGGCTCCGGCAAATCGACCGTCATCAACCTCGTTCCCCGCCTCTTCGACGTTGAGACGGGACGCATCGCCATCGACGGGCAGGACGTGCGCGACGTCACCCTCGAGAGCCTGCGCGGGCAGATCGCCATGGTGAGCCAGGACGTCACGCTCTTCGACGATACCATCCGCGCCAATATCGCGCTCGGCCGCCTCGGCGCCAGCGAAGACGAGATCATCGCCGCGGCGAAGGCCGCTGCCGCGCACGACTTCATCCTGGCCCAGCCACAGGGCTACGACACCGAGATCGGCGATCGGGGATCGCGTCTCTCCGGCGGCCAGCGTCAGCGCATCGCGATCGCCCGCGCGATCCTGAAGGACGCCCCGATCCTGCTGCTCGACGAAGCGACGAGCGCGCTCGATTCGGAATCCGAACGCCTCGTGCAGGAGGCGCTCGCCCGCTTCACGCGGGGCCGCACGACAATGGTCATCGCCCATCGCCTCTCGACCGTCGAGGGCGCGGACGTGATCTGCGTGATGGAGGACGGGCGCATCGTCGAGACGGGCCGGCATCGCGAGCTTATCGCCCAGGGCGGCGTCTATGCGCGTCTGGCGCAAACCCAGCTCTCAGGCGATCGCAAGCCCGACGCGGCCGAGTAGCTGCCGCCGCGCCGCATGTGCGGCAATTGGCTGAAGGATGCGGAAAGCTTCCCGTTCGCTGGCCGCCGTTCTATCGTCGCCCCGCAAGCGCCAGGACGGCCCAACGAATGGAGGAGCCCCATGCCCGAGGTGAGGACCGGCAAATACTCGAAAGTCGAGATCGACGGCCGCCTGATGATCGTCACGATCAACCGGCCGGAGGTCTACAACGCGCTCCATCACCTGGCTCACGACGAGCTTTCCGCCGTCTTCGACGAGTTCCAGGAGAACCCGGATCTCTGGGTCGGCATCATCACCGGCGCCGGCGACAAGGCGTTCTCGGCCGGCAACGATCTCAAGTACCATGCCGAATACCGCGCCAAGACGGGCCAGCGCCCGCCCGCGACGCCCAAGGGCTTTGCAGGCTTGTGCAATCGCCACGACCTCGACAAGCCGCTGATTGCGGCGGTGAACGGCTTCGCCATGGGCGGCGGCTTCGAGATTGCGCTCGCCTGCGACATCATCATTGCCTCCGAGAACGCGAAGTTCGCGCTGCCCGAGCCGCGGGTCGGCCTCGCCGCGGGCGCCGGCGGCATGCAGCGGCTCTCCCGCCAGATCCCGCTGAAGAAGGCCATGGGCATGATGCTGACCGCGCGCCACGTGCCGGCGAAGGAAGGCTACGAGCTCGGCTTCGTCACCGCCGTCGTGCCGCACGCCGA
>CAYWBX010000520.1:0-3279 GCA_964456015.1 uncultured Hyphomicrobiaceae bacterium
GCGTTCCGCGTCATGACCGAGCTGTCGCTCGACGAGCAGGCCGACGAGATGCTGCTGATGGGGCTCAGGATCGCAGAGGGTCTCGACCTCGGTCGGCTCGAAAGGCGGACGGGCCGTGCAGTCGCCACTCGCGCCGTCGACGACCTCCTCGCCGCCGGCATGATCGAAGTGCGCGCGAAATCGGCCGGAAGACCGGCGCGCATTGCCGCGACGCGCGCCGGCCGCATGGTCTTGAACGCCGTCGTCGAGCGGCTCGCCCGCTCGATGGGCCCCGTGGCGACGCCCGAAGCGACTACTGGGTCGCGAAAAGGTTGAGACTTGGCAGTGCAACAGCGGGCTTGCGCGAGGCCTCGCTCAGGCTAGCGTTGGGATCGGTGAAGGTCCGCGGCGCCGGCTCGATTGGCACCGGCCCTTCCGGCCGCACCTCGAGGATGGCGAATCCGCGCTCGGACGTGCCGCTCTGCCTGAAGCGCACCAGCCCGTCGATGCCGCTGAAGCCGCTGGCGCGGGTCAGAGCCGCCTGCGTATAGCGCTGGCCGCGCTGGCCGCTCGACAAGGCGATGGCAAGGCTGACGGCGTCATAGCTGAGGCTGGCGATGCGCGGCGGCGGCGTGCCGTAGGTCTTGGCGTAGCGCTGCGCGAACTCGGTCCAGGCCTTGGGGTCTGGAGCCGGGAACCAGGCGCCCTGGAGCGAGCGCTCGCGGGCGATGGCGGGGCTGTCCCAGCCCGACGTTCCGATCAGTTTCACCGCGTCCGGATCGATGCCGGCCTGCGTGAGCACGGGACCGAGGAGCGCGAGCGTTTCCGGATCGGCCGGCACGAACAATGCGTCGACCGGCGCACCCTGCACGCGGGCGGCATTGAGCGCGAGCTTCGTGCGTTGGACCGGCCCGCGCATGCCTGCGATCTCGAGCGGGAAGTGATTGACGAAGGCGACCCTGCCGCCGACGCGGCTGACGGCCTCCTGAAACGCCGCTAACGCCACCTTGCCGAAGGCGCTGTCGGGAACCAGGGCGGCGAAGGTGCGCTGCCCGCGCGAATAGGCGTAGGAGACGACGCGGTGCACGTCCTCGCCGACGACGAAGCTCATTAGATAGGTGCCGTTGCCGGAGGCGGAGGGATCGGTCGAGAAGGACAGCACCGGGATGTTGGAGCGCCTGGCTATGGGGGCGACGGCCAGCACCTCCTTGGCAAATAGCGGGCCGACGATCACCTCGGAACCGTCGCGCACGGCTTCCTCGACGGCGATGCGCGCGCCTTCCGGCGTGCCTTTGGTGTCCTTGGTGACGAGCGCGACGTTGGGATTGTCGAACTCGAGGATGGCGAGCTCGCCCGCCTGCTTCAGAGCCTTGGCGAACTCGGCCGTCTGCGGCGCGGCCGACAGCGGCAGGAGAAGCGCTATTTTGACGTTCTGCGCCGGGTCGGCTGGCCTGTTGTCGGCCGGCCGGGTGATTTCGGCCGTCGGCGTCGTCGAGGAGGTCATCAGGTTGTTGATCGAGCAACCGGACAGGGCCCACGCGGCGGCGACGGCCGCGGCGCCCAGAAGTGCATGTCGGCGATCCTGATCTAGCAAGGTCCCGTCCTCACGAGGGCACCGCGCGGGCTGCTTACCCGGGCAGGCGCGATCTACTCGAGATGCACTCGCCACTCTGAACGCTATACCTAGACTGTGGCTCGTCCGTGGTAAAAGGAAAAATCTTGGGCAATCTCATAGGGATTCGCCATTTGGAGCAACCCCTCGGGCTAGTCGGCGGCGCAACTGCGGCCCCGCTTTTCAACAGGCGCGGCGAGACCGACGCCGACATGGAGCGCCAATGACGACAAAATTGCCACAGGTCGGCGGCGACGAGGGTCGGGGGGCTGTCGCAGCCGCCGCCACACGCGCGCTAGAAGCGGAGCTCGCCCGGCCGCTCGCCGCGGGTCTCTATCTCGTCGCCACGCCGATCGGCAATCTCGCCGACGTCACGCTACGCGCCCTGGCCGTGCTGGCGCGCGCCGATCGCATCCTGTGCGAGGACACCCGGCACAGCCTGAAGCTCCTCAATCACTTCTCGATAAGGCGCCCGCTCGAGCCCTACCACGACCACAACGCCGACGCGGCCATGCCGAAGATCCTCGCTGCGCTCGGCGCCGGCAAACGGATCGCCCTGATTTCGGACGCCGGCACGCCTCTCGTCTCGGACCCCGGCTTCAAGCTCGTGCGCGAGGCACGCGAACAAGGCATCCTGGTCGCGGCGATACCCGGCCCCTCCGCCGTGCTTGCCGCGCTCTGCACGGCCGGCCTGCCGACCGATCGCTTCACGTTCGAGGGCTTCCTGCCGGCCAAGGCGGGCGCCCGGCGGTCGCGGATCGAGGCCATGCGCCTGGCCATGGCGACAACCGTCATCTTCGAGTCCCCGCACCGGCTCAAAGAAACGCTCGGCGAGCTTGCCGCCGTGCTCGGCGACCGGAATGCCGCCGTTGCGCGCGAATTGACCAAGCTGCACGAGGACGTGAGCGTCGGCAGGCTCGGCGAGCTCGCGACGGCGGCGACGGACGAGCCGGCGAGAGGCGAGATCACGATCCTGCTTGGCCCGGCGGCCGAGACGGAGGCGAGCGCGGCGGACGTCGAGGCGAGCCTCGCCGCGGCCCTCAAGACGCAATCCCTCCGCGACGCCGTACGCGACGTTGCCGCGGCGACCGGTCTTCAGCGATCGCGTGTCTACGAGATCGGCTTGAAGCTGAAGCGGGACGGAAAATCGTGAGCGGGCCCCAGACCCGGCTGGAGCGGCGCCCCGATCGCGAGCGGCACAAGCGCTACCGGCGCGGGCGCTGGGCGGAATTCGTCGCCGCCGCTCTCCTCATGGCCAAAGGCTACCGCGTTCTCGCCCGTCGCTACCGCTGCCAGGCCGGCGAGATCGACCTGATTGTCCGGCGCGGCGCGCGAATTGCCTTCGTCGAGGTTAAGCGGCGGCCTACGCTCGAGGAGGCGCAAGGATCAATCACCCCGCGCCAGCGCGAGCGCATGCGGCGCGCGGCCATGCACTGGCTCGCCCGCCACGAGCGCTACCGGGATTGCGAGCTCGGCCTCGACGTGGTGCTTCTTGTCGCGCGCCGGCTGCCGGTGCATGTGCAGAACGCGCTGTTCCCCCGCTGACCCGATGATGGCATCGCCACCGCCTCGCTGCCTCGCCGCCGCCCGCACCTAACGACCACGCGCGCGAAAGACCGCAAGCCGCATGCCGGCGTAGGAGAACGCCATGGCGGCCGCGGAGGAGAGCACTAGCGCAAAGAACGGCA
>CAYWBX010000521.1:0-3278 GCA_964456015.1 uncultured Hyphomicrobiaceae bacterium
CCTTCCATCACCTGCCCGGCCTGGCGGAACGGCTCGGAAGCCAGCCGATACAGCCAGCCGCCGGTAATCGTCTTGTCGACCACCGGCGGCCACGAGGTCAACCCTCACGCAAGGTTGCGCCCCGGATTACTGACGTTGCGGCTCGCCACGACGCGGGCCGCCGGGCTCACCGCCGCCGTCCGGTCCCATGTGACGGCCATGGCCCCACGGTCCGCCATGACCGCGACCGCGCCAGGGGAGTTCGCCGGCGGACAGCGTGCCGTCGTTGTCGCGGTCCAGGCGCGCGACGCGTTCCTGCCACTTGGCCATGAACTGGTCGCGGGTGACGCGGCCATCCTTGTCGCCGCCATAGTGATGGATGAAGCGCTTGATTCGGTAGTCGGTCATCTCCTTGCGGAGCGCATCGAAGTCAGCGCGATCGATGGCGCCGTCGCTATTGCGGTCGAGGCTGGCAAAGCGCTGCGCACCGACGGCCAGCGCCTCCTCAAGCGTCACGGCGCCATCCTTGTTCTGGTCGGCGCCGCGGAGGAGGGCGAGCATCGGCAGGCCTCTGCCGCCGCCCATGCGGCGCCCCATGCCGGGGGCAGCGTCCGTGCTCTCCCCGAGACGTGCGATGACATTGCGGCCGCGCATGACGGGCGGGAGATCGGCGTCGGTGATGCGGCCGTCGTTGTCGAGGTCGAGTTCGGCGAACAGGCGACGGATGCCGGCGGCGTGCTCCTCCTTGCTGACCTTGCCGTCCTTGTTGTCGTCGAAGAGGTGGATCAGGCGGTTAGCGGGTTGCGGTCCGTCGGAGCCGCGCAGCCGGCGCCAGCCTTCCCGGCGCGACGTCATCTCGGCCTCGATCTCGGCGGCATCGAGGACGCCATCGCCATTCTTGTCGAGGCGGGCGAAACGCTCGCGGGCGCGGGCGTCGTAGTCATCCTTGGTGAGGCTGCGACCGAAGCGGCCGTGGAAGCCCCCGAAGCCGCCATGCCGGTCCATCCCGTGCTCGCCAAAAGGACCGTCCATCGGGCCCGGACCATGGCGATGGTGTCGGTGACCCTGGGCGTAGACCGCCGCGCCGGCACCGAGCAGTGCGATGATCGCGGCCGAAATGATTACTGTTCTCGTCTTCATCTGGGGCTCCATCGACAGGACCCGGCATCAGCCGGCCGGTCCTTTCCGTTCGATGGACCACAAACGGCGGTGGCGCCTTCGATCCGTCGCGGGCGTTGGGCCTCAGACGACGATCTCGTCAAACAGACCGGCGACATCGGCAAGGGTCTGGCGCAAGGCGGCCTCAAGGTGCGCGAAGTCGGGCGCCTCGGCGGCGCGCGCCAAGAGCGCTTTGAGGCCGTCGGGGGCTTTCTCAGGCTCGAAGGGCCCTTCGAGGCAAAGCCTCAGAATCTGCGTGAGCGCGTTGATCTGCCGCGCCGCCGGGATCAGAACGGAAGCATGCGGCTCGGAAAGGCAGCCCGCGGCCGCGAGGCGGGTCAGCGCGCCGATGGTCGATTGGTCGAGCACGTCTGGATGCGTGGCGGCCGATACAAGCTGTAGAAACTGAGCCATGAATTCGATGTCGACCAGACCGCCCCGGACCTGTTTCAGATCCCAGATATCGGTCGTCCCCTTCTCCTTCTCGATGAGCGCCCGCATTTCGCGGACGTCTTTGGCGACTTGTGCGCGGTCGCGCGGCCGGGTGAGGGTGCGATGGATGGTGGACTCAATGCGCTGGCGCAACTGCTCCGGGCCGCTCACCACCCGCGCCCGGGTCAGGGCCAGGTGCTCCCAGGTCCAGGCCTGGGTGGACTGGTATTCGGCGAAGCTCGACAGCTGGGTCGCAACCGGTCCTTTCTGGCCCGAAGGGCGCAGCCGCATGTCGACCTCGTAGAGCGAGCCCTGGGCGGTCGGCACGGTCAGGGCGCTGATCAGGCGCTGGGTGAGCCGGTTGTAGTACTGAATGGGCGGTAGCGGGCGCGGTCCGGTCGACTGCTGGACCGCGGGGTCGAAGTCGTAGATCAGGATGAGGTCGAGGTCCGAGGCCGCCGTCATCTCGCGGCCGCCGAGCTTGCCCATGGCGACCACGGCGGCGGCGCCGCCGGCGACCTCGCCGTGGGCAGCGCGCATGTCCGCTGCCACACGCGTCTGGAGCGACTGGATGAGGCACTCGGCGATGTCGGAATAGCTGGTTCCCGCCTGACTCGCGCCGATGGTGCCGGACAGAACCCGGACACCGGTGAGAAATCGTTGCTCACTGCCGATGACGCGCGCGCGATCGAGGGCGTCCTGGAAGTCCGCCGTCGCTTCGATTTCGGCGGCGGCCAGCGCGGCGAGCGCGGCCCGGTCCGGCAGCCGGCCGAAGAACCCGGGATCGAGGACGGCATCGAGAAGGTTGCGACGGCGGCTCAAGGTCTTTGCGAGGCGCGGCGCCGAGCCCATGATGTCCGCGACGAGGCGCAGAAGGCTCGGGTTGGCCTTGAGAAGGGAGAAGAGCTGCACGCCCGAGGGCAGCTCCGAGAGGAAGCGGTCGAAGCCGACAAAGGCGAGATCGGGATCGGCGGTCTCAGAGAGGGCCTCGATGAGAAGCGGCTGCACCTCCGTCAGAAGCTCGCGGGCGCGGGCGGAACGGATCGCCGGATAGCGCCCATGATGCCAGCCGCGCACGACGGCGATGACGTCGGACGGGCGCCGGTAGCCCATGCGCGAGAGCGCCTCGATCGTCGCCGGATCGTCCGCCTCGCCGGCGAAGACCATGTTGGTGCCGCTGCGCGTCAGCTCCGGCACGTTCTCGAAAAGCGCCGCGTAGTGCCGCTGAACGCGCTGCATGTGCGGCACGAGCGCGGCTGCGAACTCGTCGGTCGTCGCGAATCCCGAGAACATCGCGAGGCGCCGCAGATCCTCCGGCGATGCCGGAAGGGTCTGGGTCTGCTCATCGGCGATCATCTGCAGGCGGTGCTCGATGCGGCGCAAGACGGCATAGGATTGTGAGAGCTCGTCGGCAACGGCGTTCGTGATCCAGCCGCGGGCCGCCAGCCGGCGCAGCGCATCGACCGTCGCCGGTGTGCGCAGGTCGGGCTGGCGGCCGCCTGCGATGAGCTGCTGCGTCTGCACGAAAAACTCGATCTCCCGGATGCCGCCGCGGCCGAGCTTGATGTTATGGCCCGCCACGCCGATGTCGCCGAAGCCGCGGAACGCGTGGATCTGGCGCTTCATGGCGTGGATGTCGGCAATGGCCGCGAAATCGAGGTACTTGCGCCAGATGTAGGGCGCGAGGTCCTCCAGCAGAGCGGCGCCGG
>CAYWBX010000522.1:0-3271 GCA_964456015.1 uncultured Hyphomicrobiaceae bacterium
AGGTTGCACTTGCCGTCGAGAGCGCGCTCGACGGCGGCAACGCGGAGCGCGCCGCCATTGCGGAGTGGCGGGGTCAGATCCTCGACATGTATCGCGGATGGTGCCGCCGGCGCGGCATGCAGCTCGCCGAACTCGAAGCCGCCGATGGCCACGGAGCCATCCAGCTCGTTACCGGATTCGGCGCCAATCGCATCCTGTCGCGGGAAGCTGGCCTGCATATCCTCGAGCAGCCCGAGAATGGCGGGTCCGGGCGGGTTGCGGTGCGCGTCCTCGTCGTCCCCTCGCCGCTCGGCGAGCTCTCCAAGGCGCAGCGGAGAGCCAAGCTGATCGAGGCGTTCGCCAAGGCGCCGCGACGGGCGGCGGTGGTGCGCCGATACCGGCGAGGTCCTTCACCCTTGGTGAGAAACGCGGACGGCTCGCTGCGAAGTGGCAAGCTCGACGCCGTGCTCGCCGGCGACTTCGATCTGCTCGGACTTACAGGTGCGTGACGAGCGAGCCGCGGCTCGAACGTGCGCTGCGGACATGGCTGGCGTGCTCGGCTCTTGAGCACAATTGATTGACAAGCGTTCGACGCCAGGGCGATCGTAACCGCGGCAACAAACCGTGAGAGGGCACCGCATCATGGCGACGGCTGCAGGCTGGAAGAGCGAGACGCGCGAGATTGCCGGCACCAAGCTGCACGTGATGCGCGCCGGTCGGGGCACGCCGCTGCTCGTGCTCCATCATGACATCGGGACGATGCCCGGGCTGGATCTCTATGACCGCCTCGCCCAGTCGTTCGAGGTCTTGGTGCCCGAATATGCCGGCTGGGGCCGCTCGGAGCGCGCCGAGTGGATGCGCAGCGTGCGCGATGTCGCAGTGCAAACGCAGGGTCTTATCGTCGACTTGGGCATCGAGAAGCCCGCCTTGCTCGGTCTCGGCTTCGGGGGATGGGTTGCGGCCGAAATGGCGACCATGGCCCCGCGCGCATTCAGCCGGCTCATTCTCGTCGGGCCGATGGGGATCAAGCCCGACGAGGGCTACATCCTCGATCAGGCGATCATCTCCTACATCGACTATCCGAAGGCCTTCTTTCACGACGAGACGAAGTTTCGGGACATATACGGAGACGTGTCGACCGATCAGCTCGAGGCCTGGGACATCGCGCGCGAGATGTGCTTCCGCATCGCCTGGAAGCCGTACATGTACAGCCAGACGCTACCCCATCTTCTGGCCTCGGTGCGCGCGCCGACGCTCGTGGTGTGGGGCGAGCACGACAAGGTGGTGCCGCCGGCGACGGCAAATCAGTGGCTGAAAGCGCTCCCCAATGCGCGCCTCGAGGTCGTCAAGGGCTCAGGCCATGCCGTCGACATGGAAAAACCGGCGGAGCTTGCCAAGCTCACCGCAGCGTTCCTGACCGCGAAGTGACCTGCGGCGCGTCAACCGACATTTGCAAGGAAACCTGCCCATGCATCTCATGTATTTCACTGAGCAGCCCATGTCGGCCTACGACGAGAAGGAAGGGCTCAAGTTCGGCGCGACCGCGCTCACGTTCTCCAACAGGCATTTCGATCCGAAGGAGGGCAGCAGGCTTTATAACGAATACCTCGAGCAGTACCTCAAGGTGGAGGAGGTTGGCATCGACGGCATCATGCTCAACGAGCATCATAACGCGCCGTTCTGCATGCAGGCCAAGACAAACATCTTCGCCGCAATCCTCGCTGCGATGACCAAGAAGGTGAAGATCGTCATCCTTGGCAATCCTCTGCCGCTTGCCGAAAATCCGATCCGGCTCGCCGAGGAGCTGGCCATGATCGACATGATCTCGAAGGGGCGGCTCGTTTCAGGCTTTGTGCGCGGCGGCGGCCAGGAGCAGCTCTCGGCTGGCGTCAACCCGGCCTACAATCGTGAGCGCTTCGTCGAAGCGCACGACCTCATTGTCAAAGCGTGGACCGAGCCCGGTCCGTTTCGCTGGGAGGGAACCCACTATCAGCACCGCGTCGTCAATCCATGGGCGGTGCCGCTGCAGAAGCCCTATCCGCGCGTCTGGATTCCGGGCGTGATTTCGAAAGAGACCGTGATCTGGTCGGCGCAGCAGCGCTATCCGTATATCGCGCTCAACACCTCGATCGCCGACACCAAGAAGATCTGGGATCTCTACGACAAGACGGCCGCGGAAGTCGGCTACGCGTCGGGCCCCGAGAATCGCGGCTATCTTGCGCGAATTCATGTTGCGGACGACGAGGCGACGGCGTTGCGCAACGCACGCGAGTTTACCTGGATGCAGGGGGAGTTCACGGGCCTCGCGCACCCCGTCTGGGCCAATCCCGCCGGGTACTTCTCGCCGTCCGGTCGGCGTGCTTTTGTCGAGTTCGCCGTCGGGCGCGCCCAGAACCCGCGCGGCAACATGACCTTCGAGGAACAGCTCGAGACCGGCATGATCATGGCCGGAACGCCGAAGCAGGTTCTCCCGCGCATCCGGCATCTTCTCGAGGAGACACGGCCGGGCATCATGGCGGTATGGGCGCAGGACGGAAAGGTTTCGCAGAAGGACTCGCTGCGGTGCATCGAGCTTCTCGGCAAGGAGGTCTTCCCGCAGGTCCGCGAGTGGGCGAAGGAGCTCGACCTCAAGAGCCCGTTCGAGGCCGACGCTCCTGTGCACCTGAGATATTCGAAGGATCTCCGGACGAAGGCAGCTGCCGCGGAATGATGCCGCCCGCGCGGCGAGGTCGACCACAGCGCCGCCCGGGCTGCGGCGGCGGCAGCGCGCACGGCGCCGCGGGTGTGCGAGGCAGGTTGCGCGGGGCTTCGCCGCGAGGCTGGCGTCACCGCTGATGGTGCGCGCCCGATTGGCTCACACGACCCCGGAGCGACGAAGGCCCTCGATCGCCGCATCGTCGTAGCCGAGCTCTCTCAGCACCTCGCTCGTGTGTTCACCGAGATCGGGCGTCGGGCCGAGAGTCTCGGGCTGCGGATATCGCGACATGTTGATGGGCTGGCCCACGACGCGAATGTCGCCGAGCTTGCGGTGACGGACACGTCGCGCAATGCCGAGATGCTTGACCTGCGGCTCAGCAAAGGTCTGGTCGATCGTGTTGATGGGACCGCAGGGAACGCCCGCTTTGTTGAGCGCGTCGATCCAGTGCGCCGACGTGTTCGTCCTGGTCACCTTGCCGAGCAGCTCGTTCAGCGCTTTGCGGTTCTCGGATCGCTTGGCGCCCGTGGCGTAGTCGGGGTGCTTGATCAGCTCCGGCACGCCGAGCGCCTCGCAGCAGCGGACCCAGAGATTGTC